>JAITOO010000129.1 GCA_031289875.1 Flavobacteriaceae bacterium | reverse complement strand
TACCGATTATTTCATGTGTAATTTTATCTTGTTCTTCTTTTGTCATATTTGCTTATTTCAATATTCGTCTTGAACCACGATTTTAGTAAGATTTTCATGATTACCTTGATTATTAACACTGCATTTAATCTTGCAAATCTTATTAATCTTGTAAAAATCGTGGTTCAAGACCCTGCACATTTATAGTTTCTTTTTTGCTCATTTCCTGTCTCATTTTTTTGTCCCCTGCGGGATGATTTATTCGGCTACAAAAGTAATTTATTAAAAGAAAATATCCGGCGTTTGAAAGAAGAAAATGAAAAATTGAAAAAATCGGAAAATTAAAATTCACTCAAAATACCTGAAATTCGGATTGGTAGCGAGTTCCAGCATGGGTCTGTCGCCGTTGCTGTCGCCGAAAGCATATACTTCATCAAATTGCGAAAGTTGAATTTCCTGCACAATCCGCACAACTTTTTCTTTATAGTTGCAATTCGGCGTAGCAAATTTTCCTGTAAATTGGTCGTTTACAAATTCAGCTTGGGTAGATATAATCCTTGTTCCCAAATATTTAGCAAACGGTTTCACCCAAATATCCAACGAGGCAGTTACGATATATTTATTTTCTTCGCGGGCAATATTTTTCAAATACTCCAATGATTTGATTCTTAACAAACTATCCTTTTGAGCTTCAAAATAATTTTGTGCAAGAATTTCAATTTCGGCTCGTTGTTTTCCTTTCAAGAAATGAGAAATTAATTTTTGTTTTGTCTTTCCTGCGCTGAAAATTTTTAGTTTTGTGAGAAGAAATAAAGGAATAAACCGCACAAATACAGATTTATACGTTTCAGGAAAACTGAATTGCAAAAAATCAAAAAGAGAATCTTTGTTGGTCAGAGTTCCATCAAAATCAAACAGATACAGCCTTTTCATCGATTTTTTTTTTTACATCTTCATTTTTTTGAAAATAAATTCAGGAACGTGGACAATAATTGTCATAATGCACTTCCAAATGCCCTTAACAAAAACTTTGTTCTTTTTCTTTTTCCACGCTTTGTAAATGGCGGCGGCAGCCTGTTGCGGCGAGGCGGTCAGTGGTTTAGGGAGCGGCATTCCTGCGGTCATTTTGGTATCCATGAAACCCGGAACAACCGTAATTACGTGAACGCCTTTGTGATACAAATAATTCCGCAATCCGTCCAAATAGACGAGAAACCCCGCTTTGGCGCTTCCATAAACAAAATTGCTTTGGCGACCGCGCATTCCCGCTACGGAAGCCAATCCAATGATAGTTCCCGTTTTTTTTGCCTCAAATTTCTCTGCAAAATAATTCATCAACGGGAGCAAGTTGGAATAATTTATTTTCGTGATTTTCTGAGTATTAGCCAAATCGTACAAACCATCTTCGGAGTTTTTCCCAAGAAATCCGACCGCACAAAAAAGCAAATCCGAATCAATGGAATCAAAAACAGAATAATCCGTATCTTTCAGTAAATCAAACAGAATTATTTCAGAATCTTGATTGTATTTTACTTTTAAATGTTTAGCTAATCGACCGGTTTCGCCTTCATTGGAAGTTACCAAATATATCTTTGGATACTTATTTTTTTGTTCAATCAGGACTTTTTCTATGAAAGCCTGAGAAATATCTGATGTTGTGCCTAATATTATCATTTTCAAAAGTTTATAATTGACTTTCTATACGTTCATGCTGCACGGAATCAAATTTTCCCGTTTCGGAAACTTTCACGTAATTCAGCAGAGATTTTTTTGACATCGCATCTTTGGCTAAATAAATCCGACCGCCGTAATGCTCCACAATTTCGTCCAATTTTTTCACCAGCGCAGGCAGTTGCTTGTTGATTTTGAAATCCAGTGCAAGGCTGTAACCATCAATTGGAAAAGAATTATGCGCTTCGGGGCTGCTTTTTCTGTACAGTTTCAGCACTGCTAGAAACGAACCTTGTCCGCTGTCGGCAATGGTTTTCAGCACTTCGGTCATGCCTTCTTTGCCGACTTCCTTCGGTATGATGAATTGATATTGAATGAATCCGTTTTTGCCGTAAATTCTGTTCCAGTTGTAAATTGCGTCCAACGGATAGAAAAAACTGTCATAATCTACCACATTGTTGATGATTTTTTTCCTCTGTTTGAAGTAATACAAAAAATTGAACGCTTTGACGGTCAATGTATTCAGCACGAAAGACGGAAAATTAAACGGTACGTTGAGCTTGATTTTTTTCTTGGATTTGAGCGGATTTTCTTTCCATTTCGGCAGTTCCGTCAGTGTTGCATGTTCTCCAATCATCAAAATGGAACGCCCGATTTTAGCGCCTTTTTGCAGGCAGTCAATCCAAGCCACGCTGTACGTCCAACTTTCAGACTCGTCAAAATATTTAAAAATTTCGTCAAGATTGTCGGCTTTCAAAACGCGCTGGCGAATGTATGCCGTCTGAATGCGTTTGAGCGTAAACCGCGCCGTCAGCACAATTCCTGTCAATCCCATGCCTCCGATAGTGTTCCAAAACAATTCGGAATTTTCTGTTTGAGAGCATTTTTTAATCTCGCCCGTTTCGGTCATAATCGTAAAATTCAGGACGTAATCGCCGAAACAACCCTCAGAATGGTTGTTTTTTCCGTGAACGTCCGAGCCGATGGCTCCGCCGATAGTGATGAGGCTGGTGCCGGGCGTTACAGGCAGGAAAAACCCTTCGGGAACGATGACTTCAAGAATATCTTTGAGCAATACGCCGGATTCGCACTCGAAAACGCCGTTTTCTTTGTCAAAATCAATGAATTTATTGAGCTGCATCGTGGAAAAAATATTTTCCCTGTTCAGAGAATTGTCTCCGTAGGAGTGTCCGTTTCCGCGTGCAATAAGGGTTTTGCTTTCGGTTACTAATTTCTTTATTTGTTGAATGTTAGAGGTAGAAACCATGCGGGTTTCCACGATGGGATATTTTCCCCAGTTGGTAACTTTCTGCTTGTTTGTTTTGGATACCATAATTTTAAATAAAATATTTTAAGAAAAAAATGCTTAATCCCCAAAGGATTACGTCTATTTGGAGGAATAAATCTTTGAAAACTAATTTGGTAGGAGACTCAACCTTGTTGAAGACAATCGATTGCTGCAAGTATCTCAAAATAGCTGCCGCTACGAAAATCACCGTGTAAACGATGTTCGGATGCAGATTTTTCTGCGTTTGCGAGTCTAAGGTGTACATAGTGTAACAAACTATGACGCAAGAAGATACCACAGTCATTGCCATGTCGGTAAATTGGAGGTTGTAACCATCAAGCGCTTTTCTCGTTTTGCCCGTTAATTCCGCATTCAAAAGCTCTCCGCGCCGTTTTCCAATACCCATAATCAAAGCGAGGAAAAAAGTCAGCAAAATACCCCAAATGGAAATAATCAGCCCCGTCATGTAGCCTCCGATGAAAACCCGAAGCAGAAATCCGATGGCGATAATCATCACGTCAATAATGGCTATATGTTTCAGTTTAAAACTGTAAGCAAGATTCATTACAAAATACGTCGAAATGATAACGGCGATTTTCCAATTCCCCCACAACCAGCACATTAAATATGCGACAACAATCAAAAATAAACCGATAATCACCGCTTCGTTTTTGGAAACCGCACCGCTCGCCAGCGGACGATTTTTCTTTTCGGGGTGTTGGCGGTCGCTCTCAATATCGACATAATCATTGATGACATAAATGGAACTCGCAATAAAGGAAAAAATGAAAAACCCCATAAGGCTTTTTACAAAAAACTGAGTATTAAGCAATTCTCCTGCAAAGAAAACAGGGAGAAAGACAAAGCCGTTCTTTATCCACTGATGAATCCGTATGAGTTTACAATAATTTTTCACAATGCAAAGATACAGATTTATAATTATTTTTAACATCGTAAAACTTAGTGAAAAAGAATGACTATTTTTGCAGTAAACTTTTGTTAGGAATTGATGGCAGAACAGATTTTACACTCCAAAATATACGAAAAACAAGGCACAATACCGCTTCTCATTTTTCACGGTTTATTCGGAATGCTGGACAATTGGGCAACTTTGGGCAGAAAATTTGCCGAAAACAACGAAATCCATTTGATAGACCTGCGCAATCACGGCAGGAGTTTTCATTCTGACGAAATGAGCTATGCTTCTATGTCTGAGGATATTGTAAATTACATGAACCATTATCATTTGCCGAAAGCTGTTTTGCTGGGGCATTCGCTGGGCGGAAAGGCGGTTATGGAATGTGCCGTAAAATATCCGAAACTTATTGAAAAACTGATAGTTGTCGATATTTCCCCGAGAGCTTATCCGCCTCACCATCAGGCGATAATCAAAGCGCTGGAAAGCGTAGATTTTTCTTTGGTAAAGGAAAGAAAAGACGTGCAAAATGCTCTCTCTCAATATATTAATGAACAAAGCATAGTACAGTTTCTGATGAAAAACCTGTATAGAAAAGAGGACAATTCTTTCAGCTTTCGGTTTAATCTGAAAACGCTGACTGAAAAGTATAACCAGCTGATTAACAAGCCTATTTCCTTCGGAAAATACGAAGGCAAAACGCTGTTTATTTCAGGCGAAAAATCCAATTATATTTTGAAAGAAGACGAGTTTTATATTAAACAACAATTCCCTGATGAACAGCTGATTACCCTTCCCCATGCAGGACATTGGGTGCAGGCAGACAATCCGGAAAAATTTTACGAAGTTGTGTATTCATTTTTAAAATCCTAACGCCATGAAATACTACATTATAGCAGGCGAAGCGTCGGGAGATTTGCATGGCTCAAACCTGATGAAATCTCTCAAAAAAGAAGACCCGCAGGCAGATTTTCGCTTTTGGGGCGGCGACCTGATGCAGGCGCAGGGCGGCGTTTTAGTCAAGCATTATAAAGACATGGCTTTCATGGGATTTCGGGAGGTGGTGAGCCATCTGGGAACAATTTTGGGCAACATCAAATTCTGTAAAAAAGACATTCTTCAATATCAACCTGACTGTGTGATATTTATTGATTATCCCGGTTTCAATCTCCGCATTTGCGAATTTGTAAAAAAAGCGGGAATCCGTACCTATTACTACATTTCTCCGCAGTTATGGGCATGGAAAGCTGGCAGGGTGAAAATCATTCAACGCTTTGTGGACAAGATGTTTGTGATTCTCCCGTTCGAGAAAGATTTTTATGCCGACTATCATTATCCTGTTGATTTTGTCGGACATCCTTTGCTTGATGCTTTGAACGATTTGCCGGAGCTTAACGAAAAGAAATTCAGGCAGGAACACGATTTAACTCAAAAACCCATTATTGCTCTACTGCCCGGAAGCCGACAGCAGGAAATCAAAAAAATGCTGGCGAAAATGCTGTCCATAGAAAAATATTTCCCTGATTACGAATTTGTTATCGCAGGAGCGCCGTCTGTCGAAACGGAATTTTACCAACAGTTTTTGAGTTCCCACGTGAAAATCGTATCCGGTCAAACATACAATTTATTAAGAATTTCGCAGGCGGCGCTGGTTACTTCGGGAACGGCAACGCTGGAAACCGCTCTGCTCGACGTTCCCGAAGTAGTCTGCTACAAAAGCAGCCGAATTTCTTACGAAATTGCCAAAAGGCTGATTAAACATATCAGCTACATTTCTTTAGTCAATCTGATTATGGATAGATTGGTCGTTACTGAATTGATACAGAATGATTTAAGTGCAGAAAATTTAAAAGCCGAACTGAAAAAAATCATAAATCCTGAGCAGGCGCAAAAACTGAAAACAGACTACGCCGAACTTCGCCACCGATTGGGAGCTTCGGGAGCTTCGGAAAAAACGGCGGAGTTGATAACGGAAGATTTGAAAATATTTTCAAAATAATATTGACAAAAAACAATCTCCTTTGCAAAAATAAAAAGTCTAATAAAAATTCACAAACGTTTAATCCAATGCGCGTTTTCTTTCTCGATACAACTGCCACGAATTGATGCAGTTCTGCCAAAGAATATAAAATCCTGCGCCCAAAGCTGCAAGCGGAAGCAAATAAGAATGCGCCAGCCAAATGGCGATAATCGTATTTTTCTGTCCCAGTGCCTGTCCGCCTGCAATGCGCTCTCCGTATCGCTGCCCGACGAGCTTCCCTATGATGAACGCCGCCACACACGCCGTCAGAGAGCCAAAGGCAATCCACAAGCCCAAACGCAAATCGGGCGGATTTTCTATGGTTGTTTTTACTGTCTGCGCAATAGCTATCGTCAGGGCTATTGCCCATAAATAAAACGCCATATAACTGATAGACATCAATTTGCGGTTAGCATATGGAAACCATCGGCGAAGCACGAAAGCCAAGAGAAATGGACTTATCAACAAGGGAACTATCTTCTTAAAAATCTGAAAAAATGTTTGTCCAAAACTAAGTTCAGTATGAATGGGTGAGATTATCGGGAAAAAAATCGGTGCGACAACTGCTGCCATCAAATTAGAAAACAGCGTGTACAACGCCACTTCACCCGTATTTCCGCGCAGTTTGTAAGTAATGACCGCCGCCGCCGTTGCCGTCGGAGCTATAATGCAAATCATAACAGCTTGCGCTACAATTTTGCTGAACGGTGCAATGAGGTAATACACGGCAACGCTTGCAAAGACTTGTATGAATAAAAGCCACAGTTGCAGTTTCGTCAGGCGGATTCGTCTGAAATCCATATTGCAGAACGTCAATAGTAACATGCAGAAAATCAGAACAGGAATAACCTCTGATAGCGCCCCAAGCCGACGGTAACCTAAAAATCCGATGAACATGGCAACGGGCAATGTCCATTCTTTTACTATTTTGATTAGAAATCTCATCGAAAAACAGAAATAAAATTAATAATTTCTTTCATTTTCTTTCATTCTTGCGAAAAATATTGATAATCTTTCAATACAGTTTCGATGTATTCAATGTCGCTCATTTCAGGACGGTACTCGTGAATTACGTCTTCTATTTTCTTTCGGATAACTCCTGTCATGCTGTAATCCATGGAGTTTCTTGCCCTACTGAGGCTTTGGCTGATAATTCGTACATCTTTGTCGGAAAGTTGCAATACCTGCCCGAACTTCGGCTGATAATCTTCGCTCAACTGAGAAAGAACGGTCTGGTCGATTTTGATTTTCTGCTGAGTGGAAATAACCACAGTCTTAGCGACCAAATCGGCAATACGCTGGCGTTTTGAGTTGGAAGCCATGACAACTAACCCAACGATTGCGCCCACAAAAGGCATATCGAAGTCGATAATATTCAGCAACCAGCGGACAAAATACGTTCCGAAACCCGCTTCCGAGCCGTCCAAATTCACAATTTTGATTTTCATAATTGCTTTGCCGGGCGTGCGACCTTGCATAAAATACGGAAAATAAAGGGAATAGAAAAACGGCGGAGCCATCAAAATGAAAATAATCAATACGGTGATTGAAACAGCCACTTCATCGCTTACTGAATCAAAAAAATTGCGGAATAAGCTCTCATTATTAACGAGAATTGCAATGAAAATTGCATATAAAATGATAAAATAAATCCCAATAAAAAGATTATCTAAAATCTTTGCCAGCACCCTTTTGCCGATGTCTGCAAGGTTATAGTCAATGGTTACGTTTTGCGCCGTATTGATGTAAACGTTGTTGTTCATTTCTGATGAATTTTTTCGTCTTGCAAAAGTAGTGTTTTTCTGATTTCACAGGAAACAAAATATACAATCAAAACGAAATCAGTTTTCACAAGATTTTTTTGAACTGCTTTCTTCAAAAATATGACCGAAATATAATTTTTTATAGTAAATTTGGCGTTTATTATCAAAAATTCAGCAAATGAAATCTCAGGACGATGCTTTAAAAAGAGTGGCAGCACACGCCAAAGAATACGGTTTCGTTTTTCCATCAAGCGAAATATATGATGGATTATCAGCATTTTACGACTACGGACAAAACGGCGTAGAACTGAAAAACAACCTTAAACAATATTGGTGGAAAGCAATGGTGCAACTTCACGAAAATATTGTCGGGCTGGACTCGGACATTTTCATGCATCCGACCATCTGGAAGGCTTCGGGACACGTGGACGCCTTTAACGACCCGCTTATCGACAACAAAGACAGCAAAAAGAGATTTCGTGCCGATACGCTTGTAGAAGATTTTGCGGAAAAATACGAGGACAAGGCTAAGAAAGAAATCGAAAAAGCGCGTAAACATTTTGGCGAAGCCTTTAATATAGAGCAGTTTGAGACTACCCACCCTAAAGTTTTGGAATACCGAAAACTCAAAGCCGATATTTTGCAACGTTTAGCCAAATCTTTAGACACCAATAATTTAGCAGACACTAAATCCTTAATTGAAGAACTCGGCATTGCCGATCCCGAAACAGGCTCTAAAAACTGGACGGAAGTGCGTCAATTCAACCTCATGTTTGGTACGAAACTCGGTTCTACCACCGATTCTGCCACCGATTTGCATCTCCGCCCCGAAACGGCGCAGGGAATTTTCGTAAACTACCTGAATGTACAAAAAACAGGACGAATGAAACTTCCATTCGGCATCGCCCAAATCGGTAAAGCATTTAGAAATGAGATAGTTGCACGGCAATTTATTTTCCGAATGCGAGAATTTGAACAAATGGAAATGCAGTTTTTTGTCCCTCCGGGAACGGAACTCACACACTTCGAAGATTGGAAACGGAAACGGCTCAATTGGCATTTAGCTTTGGGCTTGGGCAAAGATAATTATCGTTTCCACGACCATGAAAAACTCGCTCACTATGCCAATGCTGCAACGGACATCGAATTTAAATTTCCTTTTGGATTCAAAGAATTGGAAGGAATCCACTCACGGACAAATTTTGACCTTTCCGCTCACGAAAAATATTCAGGAAAGAAACTGCAATACTTTGACCCTGAGAAGAATACAAGCTATGTTCCTTATGTAGTGGAGACTTCCGTCGGTCTGGACAGAATGTTTTTGGCGCTACTTTCTAACTGCCTGAAAGACGAAGAGTTGGAAGACGGAACTTCGCGCGTGGTACTTTCCCTGCCGCCGGCGTTAGCCCCTGTGAAAGCCGCTGTATTCCCACTGTTGAAAAAGGACGGACTGCCCGAATACGCTGAAAAGATTTTCAACGATTTGAAATACGATTTCAACGTGATTTACGAAGACAAAGACGCTATCGGAAAGCGTTACCGCCGTCAGGACGCTATTGGAACGCCCTATTGCATAACTATCGACCACGACACGCTGACCGACCACACCGTTACCCTCCGCGACCGCGATACCATGCAACAGGAACGGGTTTCA
>JAITOO010000111.1 GCA_031289875.1 Flavobacteriaceae bacterium | reverse complement strand
AAATCAGCCAATTTTAGTGACGGGGCAGCCCGAATTTGAAGTGTCGTTACTCGCTTGTGAAAAAGTAAAAGGGCGGTTGAAAAATGGTTATGAAGATAATATTCCATTTTTTTTTGATGGTTATAAAGAAAGAGTAGAGAAGAAAGAATCAGGAATGATTATTTAAAATATCTGCGTAAAATCCGTTTAATCCGCTTAAGAAAATGAGGTACTTTTGAGGAAATAAGCTGAAGAAACCTCATTTTTACCTAATTCTTTTAACAAAACAACCTCGTACCTTTGCAGAAACAAAACAGATGGAACCGAATTAAGTGCAGATGTTGTATTTTTGCATTTAAATCGGGAAAGGATAGAAAGCTATAAACAACCAGATACGTTTAACGATATCGTTACTGAGAAACAACTTCTATCCTTTGTTTTCCAACGAGCTTGAACAAAGTACTTAGGGATGCAAATTTTAAGTTGTAATCTCGCGTAAAACAAACGAGAAAAAGCTATGTGGAGACTCCTGTATAACACAAAAAAAGCAAAGTGATGAAAAAGGAAATGATTAAACAAAATGTTGGCATAGATGTAGCAAAAATGATTTTAAGGTTTATTTTTCAGTGATGACTACGGACTTGTATGTAGTCGTGAAAGGTTCACGAACCTTTGAGAATAATACTCAGGGATTTGAGTCGTTGGCATCCTGGTCAAAGCAAAAATTTATTGAAGGATTAGACTTGCATTTTACGATGGAAGCGACAGGGGTTTATTATGAAGGCTTGGCTTATTTTCTGCAAGAACAATCTTATCCGGTACATGTGGTTCTGCCCAATCAAGCCAAAAAATACGGTCAAAGTTTAGGCTTCGAATCCAATTGCTACCGAATTGACAGAAATATACATTGAAAATCTCATTTCGGAATAAAAATTCGACAAACTGAAATAAGACCGAGTTTTTAAGCAGACCCTAATTAGTGATTATTTGCCTTTTAAATACTTCTTATACATTCTCTCAAATTGCCCTTGAGTCTTTTTTAACTCATTAAGATTGGGGTGGAATAAATATCAAAATAATCACATAAAAAATGCCATCATATTAAAATTCTTATTATCTTTGCGGCGTAAACTTTATGCGGTGTAAAAATGAGACAAAAATTAACATTAGAGGAAGCATTCGAGACTAATAAACAGTTGCCTCTGAAAGTATATATTTTTAAAAATTGTCTCTATTTATCCTCTGATTTTCTCCGCAGCATAAAATTTTATGCCGGATTTTTTCTTGTATTTCTTCTCTTAAACCTTAGTTTCTTGCTCAATTTTTTGGTTTTTGTGCAATTTTTCGCTTGTTTTCGCTTGTTTTTATTCAAAATACATTACTTTTGTACTTTTATTGTACTATAATTCTAATTAAATAATAAACAATGAGTCTAAAAATTATTGTATTGGCGAAACAAGTGCCGGATACGCGAAATGTAGGAAAAGACGCTATGAAAGCTGACGGAACAGTGAATCGCGCCGCTTTACCCGCTATTTTCAATCCGGAAGATTTGAATGCCTTGGAACAAGCATTGCGCTTAAAAGACGAACATCCCGGTTCTACGGTCACTTTATTAACTATGGGTCCTCCCCGTGCAGCAGACATCATCCGCGAAGGTTTATTCCGAGGTTCGGATGGCGGTTATCTACTCACAGACCGGGTTTTTGCAGGTGCAGATACCTTAGCAACCAGTTATGCCCTTCATGAAGCGATCAAAAAAATCGGTGATTTTGATCTGATCGTTTCCGGTCGTCAAGCTATTGACGGCGATACCGCCCAAGTAGGTCCACAAGTGGCAGAAAAATTGGGAATCTCCCAAATTACATACGCCGAGGAAATTCAATCGGTCGAAAAGGGTAAAATTACCGTGAAACGACGCTTGGAACGAGGGGTTGAAGTGGTGGAAGCTAAATTACCCATCTTAGTGACAGTCAACAGCTCAGCGCCAAGCTGCCGACCGAGAAATGCCAAATTGATCCAACGATATAAATACGCTAAAACGCCTTCGGAAAAACAAGCAGAAAGTAATGATTATGTAAATGTATGTAATTCAAATACTTGTTTCATAGTCAATGAATGGAGCGCTGCCGATGTGAATGCCGACCCGCAACAATGCGGGCTTTCCGGTTCGCCAACGAAAGTGAAAAAAATTGAAAACGTGGTTTTCCAAGCCAAAGAGAGTAAAACCTTTGATTCTTCCGACCAGCAAATCGAAGAATTAATGGTAGAATTAATTACCAATCACACAATCGGATAAAAATGAATAATTTATTTGTATATCTTGAAATAGAAAACGGCAAAGTAGAAGACGTTAGTCTCGAACTACTTACTAAAGGTCGTACACTTGCCAACCAATTGAATTGTCAGTTGGAAGCGGTTGCTGTCGGTAACCGATTAGATAAAATCGGCGAACAAGTATTTCCTTACGGATTAGACGTCCTTCATATTTTTGACGATGCCCGTTTGCATCCTTACACTTCCCTCCCTCACACCTCTATTTTGGTGAAGCTTTTCGAAGAAGAAAAGCCGCAAATTGCCTTAATGGGCGCCACCAGTATCGGACGGGATTTGGGACCGCGTGTTTCTTCGGCTTTGTTCAGCGGATTAACTGCCGATTGTACGGCTTTGGAAATAGGCGATCACGAAGAAAAGAAAGAAGGTAAAACGTACACTAATCTGTTGTATCAAATTCGCCCGGCTTTTGGCGGAAACATCGTAGCAACCATCGTTAATCCCGACAATCGGCCACAAATGGCGACTGTTCGCGAAGGCGTGATGAAAAAAGAAATAGTAGACGCTAACAACAAGGGAAAAACGGTTCTACATGATGCAAAAGAATATGTATCAGACGTTGATTTCGTAGTAAATGTGATTGAACGACACATCGAATCGTCTAAGATAAACCTCAAAGGCGCTCCGATTATCGTTTCCGGAGGCTATGGGATGGGATCGAAAGAGAATTTCCAACTGCTTTACGATTTGGCGAATACCATTGGTGCAGAAGTAGGCGCTTCCCGTGCCGCTGTTGATGCAGGTTTTGCCGAACACGAACGTCAAATCGGTCAAACCGGGGTTACCGTTCGTCCCAAATTGTATATCGCTTGCGGCATTTCCGGTCAGATTCAACACATTGCCGGAATGCAGGATTCTTCAATGATTATCGCTATCAATAACGATCCGGGCGCTCCCATCAACACTGTTGCTGATTTTGTGATTACAGGAGATGTGGAAACGGTTATCCCAAAGATGATTAAATATTATAAAAAGAATAGTAAATGACGTTTATCGGTAAATTTACCGATATTTCGCTTTTATCGGTAAATTTACCGATATTTTGGTTTTATCGGTAAATTTACCGATATTTGCAGTATGAAAAAAGCAACTTTATCAGCAGACATCGTTTCTTCTACATCTTTGAATGTAGAACAGCGGTTAATTCTTGAAAAAGAATTAGTTCGTTTATTAGCCCTTTTGAAGAAAACGTTCGGCTCTAAAATATTTTTTGGACGATTAATCAAAGGCGACTACATCGAATGTGTGTTAGATAATCCGATATTGGCTTTAAGAGTTGCCCTGTTAATAAAATCATACATTAAAGCGTTGGATATTCGACCGGATAAAAAAACCGGTCAAAATCTGAAAGATTTCAAAGAACAGGGTATTCGTATTGCTGTTGGAATAGGAGAATTATCCATTTGGGACAAGAAAAAAGGAATTATTGATGGAGAAGCGATTTACTTGTCGGGAAGGGCAATCAATGAAATGACCGGTTCCGATAAGAAAATAAAAAACACCTTGGTTTTCAGAAGCAATAATGAAAGCTGGAACGATTCTTTATCTCCTATATTCAGTCTTTTGGATGTCTTATTTACTAAATTCAAGCGGGCGCAAAGCGAAATCGTTTTTTACAAGCTATTAAATAAATCGGAAAAAGAAATAACCGGGATATTGAACAAGAGTCAATCAACCATTAATCAACATTCTACAGCTACCGGATGGACAGCGATAGAAAGTTCGGTTAAATACTTTGAAAAATTAATTAATTAACTAATTAACATGAATACCTTACTGATTTTACAACTTACAGCTCATTTATTAGCTGATTTCAATTTTCAGCCGCAAGGCTGGTGTGATATAAAGGATAGAAAAATGATTTCTAAAACGCATTTATATCATATTTTTATTGTTTTTGCGTGTTCCTGGTTATTGTCGTTGACAATTTCTTTCTGGTGGGCGGCTTTGCTAATCACCTTGTTCCATTTGGCTATTGATGTTGCAAAAAGTTATTTATCCAGAAAAGAAAGCTGGAGGAATCATCTTTTTTTTATCGATCAGGCTTTGCATATAGCGCTTATTACCGGTGTGGTATATCTGTTTTCAGCGTATACGCCTGTTCATTTTCCCTCATTCATTTCAATAAATCGTGCATTTATATTATTTGCCGTCATCGCCTGTTCCAAACCTTCCAATATTTTTATCAAAAAATACATGGAAGCGAATGCCATTTTTCCTGCTTCGGAAAATAAGACAAATAAAGCTATGATGAAAGCCGGTAGGGTAATCGGCTCTTTAGAACGTGTCATATCCTTTTGTTTGATAGCCGTTAATCAGTTTGCAGCTGTTGGTTTTATTATCGCTGCCAAATCTATTTTACGCTTTCGGGATAC
>JAITOO010000090.1 GCA_031289875.1 Flavobacteriaceae bacterium | reverse complement strand
GGTCATCGTATCAGTCGTTTTTGGCGGCGAGGGAAGCGGCAGAATCAGCCAAACTTTCTTTCGATTTTGCTCAGAAAGGCTTTGACGCAGGCAAGGTTACAGTTTACGACCTCAACTCTGCCCGCAACCATTATTTCACGGCACAGGCGCAAATGGTGCAGGCTAAATATTCTTTTCTGTTCAAACTCAAAATCATGAACTTCTATCAGGGGCTGCCTTTGAGCGGAAAGTGAAATTTTATTTTTTTTGTCTTTGAAATATTTTAAACAGTCTTCCAACTGATGGCTCTACACTTCGCCGATGTCTTTTCGATAACATTCATAGTCAAAATGGATTTTAGAAACGTTTTCGTATGCGTTTTGCTGCGCTGATTTCAAGTCGTTTCCCAAACCCGTTACATTCAGCACTCGCCCGCCCGAAGTGTATAGCTTGCCATCTCCCAACGACGCTCCCGCCACAAAACAAGGCGTTGCAACAGAATCTAATCCCTTGATTTCAAACCCCGTTTCGTAATTCAGAGGGTAGCCTCCCGAAGCCATAACCACACACACGGCAGACTGTGGTTTCCATCTTAGTTTAACTGATTGACCCTGAATTGCCTGCGTGATAATGTCCAAGAAATTGTTTTCCATTAACGGCAGAACTGCCTGAGTTTCAGGGTCTCCCATTCTCATATTATATTCCAGAAGGTAAACGTCGTCTTTGGTAATCATCAAACCGAAGAAAATGATGCCTGCAAATATCATATTTTCAGATAGTAAGCCGTTCAACGTGGGCTGTAAAATATCTTTTTCAAAAGCCTGAAAATGTGTCTGCGTGAAGAGCGGATTCGGAGCGGCAACGCCCATTCCTCCTGTGTTCAAGCCTGTTTCTCCCTCGCCGATTTTCTTGTGGTCTTTGGCGGAGACGAACGGCGTAATTTCTCTGCCGTTGAAAACGGAAAGAATCGAAGCCTCGAAACCGTCCAAAAATTCTTCTATAACTACATGATTGCCAGCCTCTCCGAAGATTTTTTTGTTAAACATTTCGTCCAGCGCTTTTTCTGCATCAAAAGCGTCTTGACAGATGACTACGCCTTTGCCTGCCGCTAAGCCGTCAGCTTTCACGACTAAAGGGAATTTTTGTTTTCGGGCATATTCGTTGGCTTCGGTAAAGTTGTTGAAAGTTTGGTACGCAGCGGTTTTTACGCCGTATTTTTGCATGAAGTCTTTGGCAAATTCCTTGCTTCCTTCCAGTTGTGCTGATTTTTGGTCTGCGCCGAAAATCGGAAGATTTTTCTCTCGGAAAGCATCGACAATCCCTTTCACAAGCCAGTCTTCGGGACCGACGAAAGTAAGGTCAATTTGATTTTTTTCTGCAAAATTGACGGTTTCCTGTACGGTTTCCAGTGAGAGGTTCGTCCCGATTTGTGCCGTTCCGCCGTTTCCCTTGTTGAAATAGAGTACCGCATCGGGGTTATCCTGCTTGATTTTCCAGCCTGCAGCGTGTTCTCTGCCTCCGTTTCCGAGAATGAGTATTTTCATTGTTTTTGGGTTTAGTGATGAAATTGATTTACAAAAATAGGAAAAATAATTTACACAGCTACTTCTCCCTTAATGTGCGGGTGTGGGTCGTAACCTTCTACTGTAAAGTCCTCATACTGAAAAGAAAAGATGTCTTTCACCTCAGGATTCAGTTTCAACGAAGGAAGCGGTTTCGGTTCTCGGGTAAGCTGTAAGTTTACCTGTTCTACGTGATTTTTGTAAATATGCACATCGCCGAAAGTGTGGACAAATTCCCCGACTTGCAGATGGCAGACCTGCGCTGTCATTTGCAGGAGCATGGCGTAGGACGCAATGTTGAAAGGCACTCCCAGAAAGACATCTGCGCTTCTTTGATATAATTGTAAAGACAGTTTTCCGTCGGAAACATAGAATTGAAACAGCGCATGGCACGGAGCCAACGCCATTTGCGGAATATCGGCAACGTTCCACGCTGAAACGATGATTCTGCGTGAATCAGGGTTGTTTTTAATCTGCTCCACAGCATTTTTAATCTGGTCAATGTGCATTCCCGAACCGCTCCAACTGCGCCATTGATGACCATACACGGGACCCAAACCGCCGTTTTCGTCTGCCCATTCGTCCCAAATTCGGACTTTATGCTCGTTCAGGTATTTGATGTTGGTATCGCCTCGTAAAAACCACAAAAGTTCATAAATAATGGAACGTAAATGCAGTTTCTTGGTCGTAACCAGCGGGAAGCCCTTTTGCAAGTCAAACCGCATCTGATAACCAAAAGCGCTGATAGTTCCCGTGCCTGTACGGTCGTTTTTTTCCGTTCCGTTGTCTAAAACATGCTGTAACAAATCTAAATAAGTTCTCATTTTTCAATTAAAATTAGAAATGAATTGAATTTTGCCGTTTTCAATCTTACAAAAATAGGGATTATTTTTCAGGTTTGACGGGTTTGAACTTCTTTTTGAGAAGTTAGAAAATTAATTTTAGCAAGAAAACACATCAAAAACATGATTTTAATCAGTGAAAATAAAAGTTCCCCGAATACGCTTATTTTTGTGAAACCCTTATTGAATGCGGGTTTTATAAATTTGTACTATGTACACTATAAAATAATTCGATACACTTTGGCTGAGTGCGGTGCTGTTTTGGCTATACCTTTGCCATATAAATATTAAAAAAGAAAATTATGAGTATCAGAAAAATAAACAACACAGTAAAAACCTTGATTATTAAAACTTTAGTGAATTTAGGCAACAGTGTCAATTCCCAATCAACGGTAATCGGAAAAATTAATTAAAATTAAATTTGGATTGAATTTAAAAAAAGTAGTAATTTTGTCAAGAAATAGAGTTTTTACACAATCAAAAGTGTAATTTCTTTTTCTCATTTTTTTGTGGTTTTAGTTTGAGGTCGCGTAAAGCGACCTTTTTTTGTACTTTTAAATAGCTGAAATTGAATGCTTTTACTATTTAAGGTTTTTTTCGTCAAAACTAAACGGAAGCAAGTCGGCACATGAGAAGAATTTAATTACTTCTCCTTTCGTTCCCGAGAATAAAAGTTCTATTGAAGTTTTTTGATTTTTTTCATATTCCAGCAGCACCTGCCTGCAAGACCCGCAGGGCGACACGGGTTCAGCATTGTTGTCGTCTTTGCCTGCCACGACGGCTAACTTCACAATTCGGCTCAGAGGATAGTTCGCCATTGCGTAAAAAACAGCCGTTCGCTCAGCACAAAGTCCGCTTGGGAATGCCGCATTTTCCTGATTATTTCCTGAAATAATTTTTCCGTTGTCCAAAAGTACAGCTGCGCCCACTTTGAAATTTGAATATTTTGCATAAGCTAACTTTCTCGCCTCCTGTGCTTTGGTTATTAGGTTGAAATCTTCTCCGCACAATTCTTTCCGGTCGGAATAAATTTCAATAGGAAGTTCTAATTTTTTTAGCATTGATTTGATTTTGGGCAACTAATTTAGGGATTTTTACCGAATTATGATTCATAAAAACCTAACTATTTTTCAAAAACTGATAAAAATTATATTTCCCTTCCCCATCACGCATAATACAACTCCCTCATTTCCTTTATTTTCGGGTCTTGAAGATATTCGTCGTAGCTCATGTATCGGTCAATGATTCCTTTCGGAGTCAGCTCAATAACACGGTCGCAAACGGTCGAAAGCAGTTCGTGGTCGTGCGAAGCCAGCAAAATATTCCCCTTGAAATTACCCAAAGAGTTATTCAATGCCGTGATACTTTCCAAATCCAAGTGGTTGGTCGGCTCGTCAAGCATTAAAACGTTGGCTTTGTACAGCATCATTCGTGAGAACATGCAGCGCATTTTTTCTCCTCCCGACAATACTTTGGCAGATTTCAACGCTTCGTCTCCGCTGAAAAGCATACGTCCCAAAAATCCGCGAACATATTCCTCGTGCCGTTCCTCGTCTGTCGTTACATATTGGCGAAGCCAGTCAATAAGGCTGTCGTCTGTTTGGAAGTAATTTGTGTTGTCCAGCGGAAGACAGCTCTGCTTGGTCGTAATTCCCCACGAAAAACTGCCTTTGTCAGGCTGAGATTCTCCTGCCAAAATTTGAAAAAAATCGGTAATTGCGAGAGAATTTTTCGACAGCACAGCCGTTTTGTCGCCTCGTTTCAAGTTCAGATTGATATTGCTGAAAAGCAGTTCTCCGTCTTTGGACTTTTCCAGTTCTTTGATTTCCAAAATTTGGTCGCCTGCTTCCCGTTCCTGTTCGAAAATAATAGCCGGATATCTTCGGGACGATGGTTTAATTTCTTCAATGTTTAATTTTTCAATCATTTTTTTGCGCGCCGTTGCCTGTTTGGCTTTGGCTACGTTGGAACTGAACCGCGCAATAAATTCCTGCAATTCTTTTTTCTTTTCTTCGGCTTTTCTGTTCTGCTGTGCGCGCTGTTTTGCTGCCAACTGGCTCGCCTGATACCAGAAAGTATAATTTCCGGTGTAAAGGTTGAGTTTTCCGAAATCCAAGTCGCAGGTGTGCGTGCAGACAGCATCCAAGAAGTGGCGGTCGTGAGAAACGACAATCACGGTGTTTTCGTAGTCTGCAAGAAAATCTTCCAACCATGAAATGGTTTCAATGTCCAGGTCATTGGTCGGCTCGTCGAGAATCAGCACGTCGGGATTGCCGAACAGCGCTTGTGCGAGCAGAACCCGCACTTTATCGGCATTTTCGAGTTCCGACATCATTTTGTAATGTGCCGCTGCTTTAATTCCTAAATTGGAAAGCAACATTCCGGCATCGGTTTCAGCGTTCCAGCCGCCCATTTCCTCGTAGTGCGCTCCGAGTTCGCCTGCTTTCACACCGTCGGCTTCGGAAAAGTCGGGCTTGGCGTACAAGGCATCCATCGTTTCTTTAATGTGAAAAAGTTTTTGATTTCCGCGCATCACGGTTTCCAAGACAGGATAGCCATCGTAGGCAAAGTGGTTCTGTTCCAGTACAGACATTCTTTTGTCTGTTTCGAGGCTGACTGTTCCTGCCGTCGGTTCAATTTCTCCTGAAAGAATTTTCAGAAAAGTGGATTTTCCTGCTCCATTTGCCCCGATGATTCCATAGCAGTTTCCTTTAGTGAAATTTATATTTACTTCGTCGAAAAGAATTCTTTTTCCAAATTGTAATGATAAATTTGATATTGTAAGCATACTTTTAAATAAATTTGTGCAAAATTAGCAATAAAAGTTTGATTATGAAATTCGAGAACAAAGTCAATATACAAAACAAGAAAGCGAGATTTAATTATGAACTTCTGGATAAATATGAAGCGGGTATTGTCTTGTCGGGAACGGAAATTAAATCCATTAGGCTTGGAAAAGCCAATATTGCGGAGAGTTTTTGCCAGTTTATCAATGGTGAATTGTACATTGTGAACATGACGGTTGAGGAATATTTTTTCGGAAACCGCTACAATCACGCTATTAAAAGGGAAAGAAAACTGCTTTTGCATAAAAAAGAACTCGCCAAACTTCAAAAAAAGACGCAGGAAACGGGGCTGACCCTCGTCCCGACAAAAATATACCTAAACGACAGAGGGTTAGCAAAAGTTCAGATTTTTTTGGCTCGCGGAAAAAAACTGTTTGACAAGCGGGAAACCATTAAAGAGAGGGAAAACAAGAGAAGTTTGGACAGGCTGATGAAAAAATTTTAACATTTTATTTGTTCGTTCGAGAACAAAAACGTTACATTTGCATTAAAATTATATATTTCGTATATGAAAAAGTTCAATTTAGTACTGGCAGTTGCGGCTTCTATGTTTGCTGCTACTGTATTTGCCCAAAATACTACGAACAAGTGGTATATCGGAGTTGGTATGCACGCTGTCGACCATACCTCCGCTCGTGGAGTTTTCGACGGTTTTTTTGACACTAAGGATTACAGCATAGTGCCTCCTTTGTCCAAATTGACCGTAGCACGTAGCATTGCTAAGAATTTTGCTGTTGATTTGCAGGCTTCTATCGGCAATGTTGATAATAACAGATTAGGTGGTTCCACACCCGAATCTGGTTTAGCATTTAAAGATGAATTTTTCATCTTAGCCGGTTTAGGCTTACGGTGGACACCGCTTAGCGAAACCAGTTGGTTTGACCCTTATTTGAGAGTAGGTGCAAACTACCACAAATACGCTTATGACGGGTATGAAATTTCTGAAACCAATCCAAAATATTCTTGGGATCATGGTGCAACAAAAGGTGGAACAGCAGGCGCTAACGGAGCTTTGCTGGAAGCAAAATTCTCCGGACAAAACAACAACTTCATCGTAAACGGCGGTGTAGGTATCAACTTCTGGTTTACCAAAAATTTTGGCTTAAACATTGAGTCTCAGTATAACTGGGCTCCGGGAGCAACGAGAGATTACATTGACTTCTTCCAGCATTCAGCATCTATCATCTTTAAATTCGGCAATTCCGACAGAGACAAAGACGGAATCCTCGATAAAGACGACAAATGTCCTGACGTTTGGGGCTTGGCACAATTCCAAGGTTGTCCGGATACTGACGGCGACGGCATCACCGATGCAGAAGACCAGTGTCCTACCGTTGCAGGTCCTATTGAAAACCACGGATGCCCTTGGGGAGACAGAGACAATGACGGCGTAACCGACAATATTGACAAATGTCCTGATGTTGCAGGTCCTGCTGAAAATCAAGGTTGCCCTTGGCCTGATAGAGACGGCGACGGCGTACTTGACAAAGATGACAGATGTCCTGACACTCCGGGCTTGGCAAAATTCAAAGGCTGCCCTGATACTGACGGTGATGGAATCCCTGACCCTGACGACAAGTGTCCTAATGAAGCCGGACCGATAGAAAATCACGGCTGCCCTGTAACTTATAAGACAGTAACAGAAGCATTGCAGGATATTACTTTCGAATTTAACTCAGCCAAATTAACTGCTGAATCGTTAGACAAAGTTAAAACAGCTGCTTCATTCTTGAATTCAAGCTCACTGGCAGGTCAAAACGCTTATGTGGACGGCTATACTGACAAATCAGGCTCTGCCGCATACAACTTGAAACTGTCTAAACAAAGAGCGCAATCCGTAACTGACGCTTTGGTTGAAAACGGTGTTGCAAAAGACAGACTGACTGCACGCGGATTTGGTAAAACCAACTTCTTGTGTACCGATGCTGACGTGAAAGCCGGCAAATACACCGAAGATGTTTGTAATCAGATAAACAGACGTGTGGAAGTAGCTCCAAGAACACTGACCGTTCAAAAAACGGTTGAAGTTAAATCTTCTAAAAAGAAATAATAAGTCTAATTTCGATTAGATTTTGCTAAGAATGATAAGAAAGCCGCCCGATTTTCGGGCGGTTTTCTCTTTGTATGTCGGCAACTTCACTAACAAGGAAGCCACTGCCTGCGCCGCGTTGGAAGGAAGCAGTAGCGAATAGCAAGAGTGTCGTAGCAACGCAAATCAGAAAGAAGCCGTCAGCAAAGGCATCGAGGTAACGTATAAAAACCTGATATAAGGCTGACTAACGGAGGGTGAGCGCGCAATAGATTTTGCCATTATTATCTAACATAGTGTTAGATGAATTGGATAAAGAATGGAACTACGGGGACACGACTTTGTCGAGGGCAAACTGAAAGTAAACACCGAAAAAGAGCAAAGTTTGTTAAAATATAGAAAAAGCAAGTTTTTAGGCTACCTCATTCAAATAGAAGGCAGTCTAACGATAAACCTGCGAGAAATCACCCGTCGCAATTGGGAAATATCAATAAATCGAAAGGGTATTTGGTGAAACTTTCGGCAGCAGAGCCATTTATTGAAACAAAGGGCAAAAAGTTTTTTTCTTTTAAACAATTACGATTATGGCAATGTTTTGGCTGAATAGTCTTAGATTTTTAAATATTATTGCTAAAAATCAAGAAAAAATTATCAATACATAAAATAAATATTATTAATAATGAATCTAAATACGGAAAAATTTAACAAAAAAAAACGTTTAAAGTATAAACTATGAGATATGATTAATCTTTAAACTAAAAAATTACTATATTTGCAAACTAATACACTTTGAATAGTAAGCTATGCAGAAAGAGGATTTCCAGAAAAAAGGGCTTTATCACTCGCAGTATGAACACGATGCGTGTGGTGTAGGATTGGTGGTTCACGCACAAGGAGTAAAATCTCATTCCATTATTGAAAACGGTTTGCAGGTCTTGGAAAACATGGACCACAGAGGGGCGGAGAGCGCCGATAGCAAAACTGGCGACGGAGCAGGAATCTTGACACAGATTCCCCACGAATTTATTCTGCTGCAAGGAATTGCCGTTCCCGAAAAAGGCAATTACGGCACAGGACTGATTTTCCTACCCAAGAAAGAAGCAGATGCCACACGATGGCTCAACTTGTTCTCCGATTTGGCACAAAAAGACAATCTATTCGTATTGGCAGTCAGGGACGTACCTGTAAACAGTCGCGTTTTGGGAAAAATTTCCCAAGAAAACGAACCCGTCATCAAACAGTTATTCGTAACAAACGACGACAATGCTCACCACGACGATATGGAATTGAAACTCTACTTCCTGCGCAAAAAATTTGAAAAAGCTATTTTAGAATCCGATACAAACATAGAAGACAAGCGAAACTGTTACATAGTTAGCCTTTCGACCAAAACCATCATTTACAAAGGAATGCTGACTTCCATACAGTTGCGGCAATATTTTCCCGATTTGCTTCATCCGAATTTCACCAGCGCAATTGCACTCGTTCACTCGCGGTTCAGTACCAACACTTTCCCGACTTGGGATTTGGCGCAGCCGTTCAGAATAATTGGACACAACGGCGAAATCAATACCATTGGAGGAAACCGCCTCTGGATGGAAGCTCGAAAAACCATCTTAAAATCTGAAAAAATCGCTAATATCGAAGAAATCTGGCCTATATTGCAATTCGGAATGAGTGACAGCGCCTCTTTCGACAATGTGCTGGAATTTCTCATCATGTCGGGTAAATCACTGCCACACGCTTTGGCGATGATGATTCCCGAATCTTGGAACTCCAAAAACCCGATTTCCGATGATTTAAAAGCCTTTTATGAATATCACAGCATTTTCATGGAAGCTTGGGACGGACCTGCCACTATCCTCTTCAGCGACGGACGCTATGCGGGAGGACTGCTTGACCGAAACGGACTCCGACCCGCACGCTATCTGATTACCTATAAGGACATTATGGTTGTTGCTTCCGAAACAGGCGTATTGCCTTTTGACACTTCTGAAATCAAGGAAAAAGGCAGACTGAAACCGGGCAAGATGCTTATGGTGGACACCGAAACAGGCAAAGTACATTACGATAAGGAATTAAAAGAAGAATTGGCGCAAGCCTATCCATATAAAAAATGGCTCGACAAAAACCGTATTTCTTTGGACGAAATCAGTTCCGGAAGAGCTATCAAGCAGGAAGTAAAAAACTATCCCGCCTCACTTTCCGCCTTTGGATATTATCGCGAAGATATTGAAAAACTGATAATTCCTATGGCGTTGGACGGAAAAGAACCGACAGGCTCAATGGGCAACGACACTCCGTTAGCCGTGCTTTCACAAGAACCCCAGCGTTTGTTCGGCTATTTCAGACAGCATTTCGCACAGGTTACCAACCCTCCGATTGATCCGATTCGAGAAGAATTGGTCATGTCTCTGGCAGGCTACATCGGGTCAATACACAAAAACATTTTAGAGCCAATGCCCGAACATTGCAAAATGGTAGGCTTGTCTTATCCGATTTTAACCAATAGAGAATTAGACCTTTTAATACATTTGGATTATAAAGGATTCACGTCTGCCGTCATTCCGATGCTTTTTGCTCCCGACAAAAACGACAAAACTTTGGGCTTGGAAAAAGGCTTGGACGAACTCTGCCAATTAGCGGAAAAAGCCGTTGATGAGGGAAGTAACTATATTGTGTTGAGCGACCACAGCGCTGACAACCAACAGGTTGCCATTCCGTCTCTGCTGGCGGTGGCTGCCGTTCACAACTATTTGATTGACAGAAAAAAACGTATGCACGTGGACATCGTCGTAGAATCTGCCGAGCCGAGAGAAGTTATGCATTTTGCGCTGCTGTTCGGCTACGGAGCAAATGCCGTCAATCCATACTTGGCGTTTGCCGTTATTAATGATTTGGTAAAACAGGGCGAAATTCAGACGATGTACGACGCAGCCGAGAAAAACTACATGAAATCCATTCACAAAGGCTTGCTCAAAGTCCTCTCCAAAATGGGAATTTCAACATTGAAAAGTTACATCGGAGCGAGAGTTTTCGAGGCAGTCGGCATCAGTTCGGACGTGATGGACACCTACTTTGGAGGAGGCATTTCCAAAATTCAAGGAATTGATTTGAAAGACATTGCCCAAGATTCCATCAACGCTTTTGAAAAGGCTTTCGAAAAGAATTACACCACTTCCATGTACGACAATCTCGGCACTTATTCTTGGCGGAAAGGCAAAGAACGGCACGCTTGGAATCCCGATACGATTGCCAAACTCCAAATCGCCTCGCGAACAGGAGATTATCAAAAATTCAAAGAATATTCTTCCCTTATAGACAACAAAACAGAAAAAATATTTTTGCGAGATTTCTTCAAATTCAAGAAATCCGAAAAACCGGTGGATATCAAAGAAGTTGAGCCTGCCGAAGCCATAATGAAACGCTTTGTTACAGGCGCAATGTCTTTCGGCTCAATCAGTCAGGAAGTACATGAAGCCATGGCAGTAGCGATGAATAAAATCGGCGGACGGAGCAACACAGGCGAAGGCGGCGAACTGGCGGAACGCTTCGCAACAAACGCTCGCTCGGCTATCAAGCAGGTAGCTTCGGGACGGTTTGGAGTTACGACCGAATATTTGGTCAATGCCGATGAAATCCAAATTAAAATTGCACAAGGCGCAAAACCCGGCGAAGGCGGACAACTTCCGGGCTTCAAGGTTGATAAAATCATTGCCCAAACGCGCCATTCCATTCCGGGAATTTCTCTAATTTCCCCGCCTCCGCATCACGACATCTATTCGATTGAAGATTTAAAACAGTTGATTTTCGACCTGAAAAATGTCAATCCCAAAGCGATTATCAGCGTGAAACTCGTGTCCGAAAGCGGTGTCGGAACAATTGCCGCAGGCGTGGCAAAAGCCTCTGCCGATTTGATTCTCATCAGCGGAGCAGACGGCGGAACGGGCGCAAGCCCGCTGAGTTCCATTAAACATGCAGGGCTGCCGCTTGAAATCGGATTGTCGGAGACACAGCAAACACTCGTTATGAACAACCTGAGAGGACAAGTTCGCTTGCAAACCGACGGTCAGATTAAGACCGGACGGGACATCGTGATTGCGGCAATGCTCGGCGCAGAAGAGTTCGGTTTTGCCACCAGCGCGCTGATTATTCTCGGCTGTGTGATGATGCGCAAATGCCATCTCAATACCTGCCCTGTCGGCGTGGCTACGCAGAACAAGGAGTTGCGCTCCAAATTCAGCGGAAAGAGCGATTATTTGGTCAATTTTTTTACTTTCCTTGCAGAAGAAGTACGCGAACATTTGGCAACTTTGGGTTTTTCCAAATTGGAAGACATCGTCGGCAGAGCCGATTTGCTCGAAGCCGATACCAAAACGGACAATCCGAGACATCAAAAGTTGGATTTTTCAAGATTGTTGTACTACCCTCAGACCGAAAATCCGATTCATCAGACCAAACTGCAAAATCACAAAATCGACAAGGTTCTTGATAGAGAATTGATAGAAACTCTTTATCCCGCCATAGAAAAGGCGACGCCGATTTCCTTGACGCACAAAATCCATAATACCGACCGCACTGTCGGGGCGATGCTTTCGGGCGAAATTGCCAAGAAATATGGAGAAAAAGGCTTACCTGACGGAACGATTAACTGCACGTTCAGCGGTTCGGCAGGGCAGAGTTTCGGAGCTTTCCTCGCACAAGGCGTAACTTTAACGCTCAAAGGCGATGCCAATGACTATTTAGGCAAAGGACTTTCAGGCGGAAAAATTATCGTCATGCCTCAAAGTTCCGCCAATTTCAGACCTGAGTTCAACATTATTGCAGGAAATACGCTGTTGTACGGAGCAACTTTAGGCGAGGTTTATATTAACGGACAGGTCGGCGAGCGTTTCTGTGTGCGCAACAGCGGCGCAACGGCAGTTGTGGAAGGAACAGGCGACCATTGCTGCGAATATATGACGGGCGGACGAGCCGTGATTTTAGGCAAGACAGGGCGGAACTTCGCTGCAGGCATGAGCGGAGGAATTGCCTACGTCTATGACATTGACGGAGATTTTGACTATTACTGCAATATGGAAATGGTGGAACTTTCTCTAATGGACGATACGGCAGAGGTGAAAGAATTGCACGAACTCATCAGCAAGCATTTCAATTATACCCAGAGTCCGCTTGCAAACCGAATTTTGAATAATTGGGACAAAGAGATTTCACGCTTCATCAAAGTAATGCCAATTGAATACAAGCGCGTGTTGGAAGAAGAAAAAATTGCCGCCTTGAAAGAAAAAATATCTAAACTGGAATTTGATTATTAAGAGAAAAACAACGACATGGGAAATCCAAAAGCATTTTTAACGATACATAGAAAAGAAGCAGGCTATCGACCTGTACATGATAGAATTGCAGACTACGGAGAAGTAGAGCAAACCCTGAACACTGACGACCGCCAATTGCAGGCATCACGATGTATGGATTGCGGCGTGCCGTTTTGTCAGTATGGCTGTCCGCTCGGCAACAAAATGCCCGAATGGCAGCATCTGCTATACAAGGGCGAATGGAAAAACGCAGCGAAGAGCCTGTTGTCCACTAACGATTTTCCTGAGTTCACAGGAAGAGTCTGTCCTGCGCCATGCGAAAAAACCTGCGTGTTGTCCATCAACGAGTCAGCCGTAACTATTCGCGAAAACGAGGCGGCAGTCATGGAACACGCTTTTGAGGAGGGACACATGAAGCCCCGCATTCCCGCCAAACGAACAGGGAAAAAGGTCGCCATCATCGGGTCAGGACCCGCAGGGTTAGCGGCAGCTAATCAACTCAATCAAAAAGGACATTTCGTAACCGTTTACGAGAAGAGCGCCAGCATCGGAGGGCTGCTCCGTTACGGCATTCCGGATTTCAAACTGAACAAAAACATCGTTCAAAGGCGCGTAGATTTGATGAAAGACGAAGGCATTGAGTTCATCACCCAAGTCGAAATCGGCAAAGACATCAAAGGCAAAGAGCTATTCGAAAAATACGATGCCGTATGTTTGGCAATCGGTTCGCAAGTTCCTCGCGATTTGTCCGTTAATGGGCGCAGTCTGAAAGGCGTGTATTTTGCAATGGAATATTTGGAAATGCAGAACAAGTTGGTGGCGGGCGAGCCTGTTTCGGAAGAAGAAATCATCAACGCCAGAGGAAAAAACGTTTTGGTCATTGGCGGCGGAGATACCGGCTCGGACTGTATCGGAACGGCAAACCGCCAAGGGGCAAATTCCATTCTTCAAATTGAAATTCTGCCGAAACCGCAGGATTTGGATAAAGTGGATAACCGGTGGCCTCAATCATTTCCTGTCTATTTGAAAACCTCGTCGTCCCACTTGGAAGGTTGCGAAAGACGCTGGTCTTTGAACACCAAAAAATTCATCGGCGAAGACGGGAAACTCACAGCAGTTGAGGTCGTAACAGTGGATTGGGAGAAAGATGAGAACGGAAAATTTGTGATGAAAGAAATCGGAACTCCCGAAATCTTGAAAATAGATTTGGTGTTTTTGGCGCTGGGCTTTGTCCACCCGATACAGGAAGGCTTATTGCAGGAACTTGGCGTTTCAGTGGACGGACGGAAGAACGTCGCCACGACAAACAGCCAAACGAGCGAAGCTAAAGTTTTTGCGGCGGGCGATTGCGCCAGCGGGCAATCCTTAGTAGTAAAGTGCATAGTCTCAGGCAGGGAAACCGCTGAACAGATTGACGGTTTTTTGAGCAAATAAAATATTGTAATACATAAGATTAGAAATTCCCTTTGTGTTTTCACGCTTTTGCGGTAACACAAAAGTTTTTTATGTGTCGCTTAAAAGAGGAATTTTAAGGATGGACTAAACACATTGGTATATTACTCTGTATCAACAAACTGCTCACTTTACACAAACGGCATTTTTACTACTTTGGATTTCAGTTTTTTGTCTCGAACCTCGATGAAAATTTCTGTTCCAATTTTAGAAAATTCAGGTTTGACATAAGCAAGTCCGATTCCAATTTTCTTGATTGGCGACATCGTTCCCGAAGTAACTGTTCCTATTTCGTTGTCTTGCGAATCAAAAACTTTGTATTCATGTCTCGGTATCCCTCTGTCAATCAGTTCAAAACCGACTAATTTTTTAGAACTGCCTTCGGTTTTTTGTTTTACTAAAATCTCTTTTCCCAAGAAATCGCCTTTGTCAAATTTGGTAATCCAGTTCAAACCTGCTTCAATCGGTGTTGTGCTGTCGTTCAATTCGTTGCCGTAAAGGCAGAAACCTTTTTCCAGCCGCAGAGTATCGCGCGCAGCAAGTCCGCACGGCAAAATTTCTTGCGCTTCGCCTTCTTTGAGCAGCGCCGTCCAAAGTTTTTGTGCCTGTTCGTTGGGAATGTATAGTTCAAAACCGCCTGCACCTGTATATCCCGTATTGGAAATCAATACGTTATCAGTTCCTGCAACTGTCCCGAAAGTAAAATGATAATATTTTAGAGAATCCAAATCGGCGGAAGTGAGTTTTTTCAAAACCTCAATAGCTTTCGGACCCTGCAACGCCAGCAGGCATAGTTCGTCGCTTAGATTTTTCATTTCTACGCTTTCGGTGTTGTTTTTGGAAATCCAAGCCCAATCTTTATCAATATTGGAAGCGTTTACGACCAAAAAATAGTCGTTTTCCTTGATTTTATAGACCAGCAAATCGTCCACCACACCGCCGTTTTCGTTCAGCAAAGTGGAATATTGCACGCTGCCGTTTTCAAGTTTGGAAACATCGTTGGAGGTGATTTTCTGTATCAGCGCCAGCGCTTTTTCTCCTTTCAGGGAAAATTCGCCCATGTGGGAAACGTCGAAAAGCCCGACCCTTTCGCGTACGGCGAAGTGTTCATTCTTGATGCCCGAATACTGCACGGGCATTTCAAAACCCGCAAAATCTACTATTTTTGCTCCTAAATTGACATGTTCTTGATATAGGATGGTTTTTTTCATTAAATTTTTGTATTGCTCATAGTTCGTTTAATAACTTATTGATTTCCTCCAAATTAGGAGAAATGATAATGTCCACTCGGCGATTTTTAGATTTGCCTTCGGAGGAAGAGTTGCTCGTTACAGGAAAATATTCGCCCCGCCCCGAAGCTGTCATCTGAATAGGTGTAACTCCTTCTAATTGAAGTATTTTGGTGATTGCAGAGCCTCTCATCACGGACAAATCCCAATTGTCTTTGACCTGTGAGGTAACCGAAGAAGCGTATTTGTCGGTGTCGGTATTTCCTTGTACAATGATTTTCAGACTGTTGTCTTGTTTCAAAACGGCAGATAGTTGATGCAGCGCATTTTTGCCTTCGCTTTCTACTTCCCAACTTCCCGAAGGGAACAAAAGTTTGTTTTCCATTGAGATATAGATATATCCGTCTTTTTCCTCAACAGAAATGCCTTTGCCTTCATAACCTTTCAAAGCGTTTTGGAGTTTGCTTTTCAGGGAAGAAACGGCGGTTTTCTGCTGATTGATTAAGTTCTCCAACTCGTTGATTCTGTTTATTTTCTGTTGAAGTTCGCCTTGCGTGTCTTTCAATTTTCCCAGTATTTCCTTTTGCTGCAATTCTGAATCTTTGGCAAGCAGGTCATTTTTCTTTTGGAGTTCTTCCAGATTTTTGGCTTTGGCATCGTATTCTGCCTGCAAATTTTGATACTGTGCGTCCAATTCGGCTTTTTTCTGCGCCAGGGCGTCTTGCTGTTCTTGTAAGTTTTTTAATTGGTTTTCAAGTTCTTCCAAGTTTTTCTTTCCTTTACTTTCGCCTTGCAAAGCGGCGTAGTATTTCTTTTCCAATTCCTTATATTTCGCTTGCGGAACGCAGGAAGCGACTAACATTGCTGTGGTAATTCCTAAAAATATTCTGTTCATTTTCTGATGTTTCTAAAAATAACGTAATGAATTATTAATTAGTATTTTAAACTTGTGATTTCATTTCAATCCCGACAGGAGCATGGTCGGAGTGCATTGCTTGCGAGAGGATATACGCCCGTTCCAAATCCGTTTTCAAGGGCTGAGTAACCAGATTGTAGTCGATGCGCCAGCCTTTATTATTGGGGCGGGCGGTTTTCACGCGGTACGTCCACCACGAATACTGAAACGGCTGGTCGTTGAATACGCGGAGCGAGTCCACCAGATGGCACTGCTCGAAAAATCGGCTTAGCCATTCGCGTTCTTCGGGAAGAAAACCCGAAACTTTGGCGTTTCGCACGGGGTCGTTGATGTCAATCGCTTCGTGGCAGATGTTAAAATCTCCGCTGATAATCAAATTAGGAAACTCTTTCTCTCTGTCTTTGATATAGTTAAGAAAATATTCGCAAAATTCCATTTTAAAACTCAGCCTATCTATATTAGTTGCCGATGGTACATAAATGCTTATCGCAGAAAAGTTTTGAAAATCAGCCTGCAACACGCGCCCTTCGCTATCGTATTGGGCATTGCCGCAGCCGTATTTTACGGATTTGGGTTTTTCTTTGGACAAAACCGCTACGCCGCTGTATCCTTTCTTTTCCGCAGGAAACCAAAAACAGTGATAGCCTAAATCTTCAAACTGTGCAGTATCAAACTGTTCGGGCGAAGCTTTAAGTTCCTGCAAACATAAAACGTCGGGATTGGCGGATTTGAGCCACGAGTGCAGGTCTTTGTTCAGTGCTGCGCGGATTCCGTTCAGGTTGTAACTCAATAATTTCATTTAACAAAAATAGAAAATTTGTTTATATTTTTGACGCAAATGCTCGAATTTTTACCGTTCAAAATCAATAGCGACACGCTGTTCTATGACTTTTTTGACCCATTCCACAAGTTTCAGGTGGTGCGGGTCGTTGGCATAGGCGTTCAAATCGTCGAAATTGTCGAAATGCGTAGTCAATATCACGTCAAAATTAGATTCGGGCGCAATTTTCATATTAATTCCAATGTAAATGGTGCGGATTTCTTTGATAACTCCAAACAGGGCTTCAAATCTTTCCTTGAAAATTTGCGCATTTTCTTCTTTGGTTTTCCCTTCTGCGGAATTTTTCAACTTCCACATCACAATATGGTGTACCATAGCGTTTTATAAATTATGTTTCCCGCAAAGGTACAGATAATCCGGTGATTTTAACCTTCAAATTCTATTTCTTCGTGTTTCAGAATGTCTTCGTTTTTGACTTTGTATGGAATCTTGTTGAGAATGTACTCCAAAGCCTCAATCCTCGCTTTGGTCTTGCGGTTGGCGTTGATGACCACCCAAGGCGAAATTTTGGTATCGGTTTGCTGAAACATTTTTTTCTTGTATTCGGTGTAAATATCCCACAGTTTTTGTGCTTTTTGGTCTACGGGGCTGTATTTCCACTTTTTTATCGGGCTGACTTTGATTTCCTCAAACCGTTTTGCCTGTTCTTCCTTGGAAATTGAAAAATAGAATTTTATCAAGTAAATGCCGGATTTTATCCACATTTTTTCAATGTCATTGACCTGAGACATAAATAGTTGGTATTCTCTCTGATTGCAGAATTTATTGACCGGCTCAACGATGGCGCGGTTGTACCAGCTTCGGTCGAAGAAAACGAGTTCTCCTGCACGCGGCAACTGGTTGATGTACCGCTGAAAATACCATTGACCTTTTTCGATTTCATCAGGTTTGGGGAGCGCTACAACTCTGTATTCACGAGGGTTAAGGTGTTGAACGATGCGGCGGATTGCGCCGCCTTTTCCTGCGGCATCGCGTCCTTCAAAAATGACCACGACTTTTTTTCTCTCTTGTACGACCCACGCCTGCAATTTTATCAGTTCTTCCTGCAACTTTGCCAACCGTTTTTCGTATTTGATGTAACGCAGGCTTTTGGGAATATTCAGCGTTTCGCTGTCTTCATTCAATACAGCAAGCAGTCCTTTTTTTGCGTTTAATAATTCTAAATCTTGTGTAATGAGTTCCATTTTTTTTATAGTTTTTAGCAATGAAATTAATTGATAATCATTTATCCAATTGTTTTACCAGTCTGAAATATCGTTGAACGACATTCGGGTCTACCAATAAATGGGTTTTGGATTTTTCTTTTTCCGTATAGTTGAATAGTGACAGCACATAACGAATGCTTTCCAGCCGCGCAGCGTTTTTGTTGTTCGACTTGACAATAATCCACGGACTGAAAGCGTTATGCGTGCGCGTAAACATTTGGTCTTTGTAGTGAGTGAATTTGTCCCAAAGTTCCTGTCCTTTTTCATCAACGGGGCTGTATTTCCATTTTTTCAACGGGTCGCTCAACCGGCTCTGAAAACGGCGCAACTGTTCTTCTTTGGAAACAGAAAACCAAAATTTGATGATTTCCGTTCCCGATTCGTACAGCATGTGTTCAAACTCAGGCACTTGCACCATAAATTCGTTGTATTGTTTTTCCGTGCAGAACCCCATAACAGGCTCAACCACAGAGCGGTTATACCAACTTCGGTCAAAGAAAACAACTTCGCCTGCATTGGGTAATTCTTTGATGTAGCGATTGAAATACCATTGGTTTTTTTCCACTTCCGTCGGTTTGTTGAGCGCTACGACCCGCATTGCCCGCGGATTGAGATGTTCGGTAAAGCGCCGAATTGTGCCTCCTTTTCCCGAAGCGTCCCGCCCCTCGAAAATGATAGCTACTTTCTTTTTGTGGGTGATGACCCAATTTTGAAAATTAACCAATTCTCCCTGCAATTTTAGCAATTCCTGCTGGTATTTGTAGTTTGCAAGGACTTTTTCATACAAAGGATTGTCTTTTTTGTTCTTATCCAAAAAACTTGTAAGTTCCTTTTTATCAACGAGTTTTGTAAAGTCTATTGTCTTTTCCATACGTTTGTTTTCTGCAGTTCTTTAACAGAATAAATGTACCGAATTTTCACGAAAACAACAATAAAAAATCAATTTTTTTTCAAAATTTGTGAAATTGCGTTCAAGATTCGACTTTCAGGAATTTCCTGCATACACGCCCAATCTTTTCTGAAACAAGGTTTATTGCCGAAAACAGAGCAAGGTCGGCAGTTTAAATTTTCTGCCTGAACGACATCGTCCAAACTTTGTCCGTAGCCCAAAAATCCTGCAAAAGGGTGGGTAGCTCCCCAAACGGACACTACGCGCGTGCCGACCAGCGAAGCGATGTGCATATTGGCAGAATCCATACTTATCATCAAAGGGAGGCTTGCTATAAATTCAATTTGTTCTTCAAAAGAGATGATTCCCGCCAGCGAATGAATGTTCGGGTGGAGGATGTCCCATTTTTTTAACAGGTGGGTTTCCTGCTCCCCGCCGCCGAAAAGATAAACCGGATAGCCTTCTTTTGCCAAAGTCAGGCAGAGGCTTCGCATTCGTTCCGCAGGATAGGTTTTTTCCTTGTAAGTAGCAAAAGGTGCAATGCCGATACCTTCAATTTTTTTATTTTCAACGGAATGCCGTTCGTGAGAAAGTTCCAGCCCGAAACTCAAATTTCTGAAAACATCAGCGTAGCGTTCCGTCATGGGTCGGAGGGGTTTCCGTATTTTGCCGTTTAGGCGTGTCAGCACTTTTTTTTCAGCTCTTCCTTTGTCCAGAACCGCCATTTTCTTGATGTGAAGTTTGAGAAAAAAACGCAGGATTTTCGTTCTTATTACGTTGTGCAAATCTGCCACCATTGTCGGTTTGTATTTCAGCAGCCGGATGGAGAGTATTTTTAACCCGACGAAACCTTTGTATTTGGAGAAATCAACGCCTACGAATTTTGAGTGGGGAATCTGTCTGAAAAAGGGTTCAAATTGTTGGTTGGAGACAATAATCAACTGAACATCAGGGTTTTGCTCTGCGAATTCTCGAAGAACGGGAACGGTCATTGCCGCATCTCCCATTGCCGAAAAGCGAAAAACTAAAATACGTTCTTTGTAACTCTCTGATTTCATGTCTATTTTTTTGCCGAAAAAGCGAGTGCGTAATACTTAATTTGTTTCAACATTGCCAGCAAACCGTTGGCGCGCGTGGGCGACAAAAATTCCTGCAAACCGATTTTGGCGATAAAATTTTCGTCCGATTTCATAATGTCCGTCATCGGCTGACCTGAATAAATGCGAACAAGCATGGCGGCAATCCCTTTGGGAAGTATCGCGTCGGAATCTGCCTCAAAAAACAGTTTTCCCTCTTCTGCCCGTACATCAAGCCAAACTCTTGATTGACATCCTTTTATTAATTTGTCGTCGGTTTTTTTCTCCCACGGCATTTCAGGCAGGGATTTTCCCAGTTCGATGACGTATTCGTAACGGTCTTCCCAATTATCAAAAAATTCAAATTCTCCTATTAATTCTTCTTGTCTTTCGGAAATTGTCATAAAATTATGATTATCAATAATTTACATCTATTTCTATTGTAAATATCAGAAAGCAATAACGCTTATTGACCTGACGTATTTCATGCAATTATGAAGCCAAGCCGAACCGGAAACAGAAAAAAATGCCGGTTTTTCTGTCAAATTGCATTAAATTGTGTATATGAAACTAAAACTTCGGGGATTTTAACGCCGTTTTCCGTCTGATAGTTTTCAAGCAATGCTGCCAAAATTCTCGGCAAAGCCAAAGACGAGCCGTTCAGCGTGTGGCACAGTTGATTTTTTCCGTCTGTTTTGTAACGAAGTTTCAGCCGGTTAGCCTGAAAAGATTCAAAATTGGAAACCGAACTCACTTCCAGCCAGCGTTCTTGCGCCGCCGACCAAACTTCAAAGTCGTAAGTAAGGGCAGAGGTGAATCCCATATCTCCTCCGCAGAGACGTAAAATCCTGAAAGTCAATCCTAATTCTGTTAAAATATTTTTTACGTGTTCCAGCATCTCGTCCAAAGCGGCATAAGAATTTTCGGTTTTTTCTATTCTTACAATTTCCACTTTTTCAAATTGATGAAGACGGTTGAGCCCGCGCACGTCTTTGCCGTAAGAACCCGCTTCTCGTCGGAAACACGGCGAATAGGCGGTGAGTTTAATCGGGAGTTGGGAAGCGTCCAAGAGTTCGTCGCGGTAGATGTTGGTTACCGGCACTTCTGCTGTCGGAATCAAATAGAAATTGTCTTCGTTCACGTAGTACATTTGCCCTTCTTTGTCGGGCAACTGCCCTGTGCCGTAGCCGGAGGCTTCGTTTACAACAAACGGCGGTACGATTTCGGTGTAGCCTGCCTGCGAATTTTTGTCCAAAAAGTATTGAGACAGAGAGCGTTGCAATCTTGCTCCTTTGCCTTTGTAAACAGGGAAACCTGCGCCTGTGATTTTCACGCCGAGTTCAAAATCAATCAGGTCGTATTTTTTTGCCAGTTCCCAGTGAGGCAAGGCATTGACCGGAAGTTTTTCGCCTGCGTGGTGGATAAAAACTTCCAGATTGTCTTCTGCGCTTTTCCCTTCGGGAACGATTTCGTTGGGAATATTCGGGATTTCGTATAAGGTGGTTTTCAGTTTTTCTTCGGTTTCCGAGAGGGTTTGCTGCAAGTTTTTGATGGTTTCTTTTAAAACGGCGGTTTGCGATTTTGCTTTTTCGGCTTCGTCTTTTTTGCTGTTTTTCATCAAAATTCCGATTTCTTTGGAAATTTTGTTCATCTCGCCCGACTGCAAATCCAATTCAAACTGTGTTTTTTTGCGCTGTTCGTCGAGGGAAATAACTTCGTCCACCAATTCCGGTTTCGGAAAATTTCTTTTTTTCAAGCCTGCCAGAACTTTTTCTTTGCGTTCTTTGATAAATGAAACCTGCAACATGTTTTTTTTGTCTTTGGCGCAAATTTAGCACTTATTTGTGTTTTAAAATGAGTTTCCGCAAATATTTTTCCTGTTTTGGGGTTGAAGATGCAGTGCGAGCCGGACGCCCCGTCGGAGGTTGTCCTGTTCTCTATTGTTTTTTCCGATTGTACGGGGTATGAACAGTGAACCCTTTAGGGATTTCTTAAATTCTTGTTATCCGGTATATTCGGTATTTTTATGATATTTTTGTGATATTCTTGAAAAATGACATGCTGTCGAAAAAATATCTGTGAAATTTCAGAAGACGCTTGAAAATTATCCGTATCTTTTATATCTTTGGCGCAAATTTAACACTTGTTTTTTACATAGCATGATTTCAATAATTATTTGTTCCAAAAAAGGAAATATTTCGGAGTTTTTAAAGTCAAATATTGAGGCTACTATTAATGTTCCTTTTGAACTAATTGTGATTGATAACTCAGAAAATAAATATTCGATTTTTTCAGCCTATAATGAGGGTGTTAAAAGATCTTCCTATGATTATTTATGTTTCATACATGAAGACGTTTTGTACCATTCAAAAGATTGGGGAAATAAAGTGTTAAATCATTTAGCAGACCCAAAAACAGGATTGATTGGTTTGGCAGGTTCTTACTATTTATTAGATATTCCTTCTACATGGTATAAGGCTAAGCCTTCTGTTAAAAATTTGATACAATCATATGCCGGCAAATCAAAATTGCCAAAAACATATTCTTTAAAAGAAGCCAAAGAAGTGGTTTGCGTTGATGGCTTTTGGTTTTGTTCTCGAAAAGATGTTTTTGAAAAAGTAGCTTTTGACCACACGACATTTGAAGGATTTCATTTCTATGATTTGGATATTTCCATGCAAATTCATGAAAAAGGGTATAAAATATGGGTTATCCCCGATATTATTGTTGAACATTTTTCAGGAGGCAATTTAAACAAACAATGGCTCGTTTCTTCATATCTTTTTTATGAAAAATGGAAAAAATATTTACCTATAACTGTTAATCCCTCATTAAAGAAAAAAAATATGGTTGATGTAAAAGCATTTCGGGACTTATTATACTTGCACAAAAAATATAACTACCCGATTCCTGCTAAAACATGGAAACTTGGGTGGAATAAATTGGGAATTAATTTAATAACCGCTTATTTTCTCTCCATAATTAAGTAGTTATTGAATTTTATATAACCCTACCTATTTTAATGTCTTTCAAATAGTTAAACCTTAAATTAGGTAAAATACCGGACATTCGTATAAATAATTATCCCTCACAAATTCACAGTTTATTTTATCATTTCTTCTCAAAATACTCCAAAAAACTGTCGGGGTGTGCGCCTGTTCTGCCGTTATTGTCTAATAAATCAATTTTTTTGATGTCCTCTTCTGAAAGTTCAAAATCAAAGATGTCGGCATTTGACCTAATCCGCTCTTTATGAACGCTTTTCGGAATCACAATTATGCCTTTTTGCAAATCCCAGCGGAGGACAATTTGCGCCGTATTTTTTCCGTATTTTTTTGATAATTCGATTAATACAGGGTCGTCCAACAACTCCCCGCGTTTCAGCGGCGACCATGCTTCCAATTGAATGTCATGCTGTTGGCAGAAATTCAGCAA
>JAITOO010000078.1 GCA_031289875.1 Flavobacteriaceae bacterium | reverse complement strand
AATCTGTCAAGCAGGAACTTAACTTTTTTTTAACGAAAACCGTTATTTAGAACGAATATAAATAATTTTAAAGGTTAAATTGTTGATACTGTGCTTGTTATTTGCGGTTTGAGAGGGTTTAAAAAAACATGAAAAAAGAAGAATTTATTACCAAATTCTTCTTTTCGGGCTCAATAAGAACAAAAAACTGCTGAGTCAGTCTTCTTCAATTCATCAATTTTTTGCTTTTCTTTGTCCGCCAAGTGGTCAATTGTGTCGTTGAGGTTGCCGCTCAGGTCATGGATTTTGTCGGTCAGTTTATCCCCAGCGAGGAAACCAAGCCTTTCACAACTTTCCACTTTGTTTTTCCCATCATTCCGCACTTGATGCAGAATCTCTAAAAACACGGAGAGATTGCGGGTCAAGCCCTCAATGACGACGCAAAGCAGCGACCTTTCCATCGTAGAGACGTTGCGTGCAACGTCTCTGCAACGTGAAATAGAATTTGTAGCAAAAGGTACAAGCGAGGCAGTCATTGAGTTTTACAGTTGGGATTTCAACTACAAAGCCGACGAACAAGGGGGCATGCCCCCTTGCTCGAGGGTGAATACCCAAAAACAACTTTCCAAGAAAATTCCTACTTTTGCCTTTTAATCCATAAAAAATTGTCCATACTAACTTTTACTTTCATTTTGTTTTTAGGCGCAGTTCTTGCGGGAATGCTCGGTTCGCTCACAGGGTTGGGCGGCGGCGTAGTCATCATTCCCTTGCTTGCGCTGGGTTTTGGCGTGGACATCAAATACGCCGTCGGAACAGCTTTGGTTACGTCTGTTGCGACCTCGTCGGGAGCGGCGGCAGCGTACATCAAAAAAGGAATTACCAATGTGCGCATCGGAATGTTTTTGGAAGTTGCCACAACGGCGGGTGCAGTCATCGGCGCACTTGTGGCAGTCTATCTGTCCGCTTCCGTCATCTATATCATTTTGGGAATTGTCCTGATTTTTTCTGCAGCGATGACCGTTCGGAAGAAAAACACTTCCATAAATTACGCCGAAGGGGGAGATAAACTCGCCAAGATATTGAAACTCAATGGTTCATATCCTTCTCTTGACGGTGAGCAGCAGGCTTATACCGTGCGCAATGTAGCAGGTGGTTTCTCTCTGATGGCTTTGGCAGGAATGCTTTCAGGGATTTTGGGAATCGGCTCGGGGTCGCTGAAAGTGCTGGCGATGGACACGGCGATGAAAATCCCGTTCAAAGTTTCCACAACGACTTCCAATTTCATGGTCGGCGTAACGGCGGCGGCGAGTGCGGTGATTTATTTTCAGCGCGGACAAATTGAGCCTGTCTTGGCTATGCCTGTGGTAGTCGGCGTTTTGATGGGAGCTTTCTTTGGTTCTAAAATACTGATTGCTATTAATGTGAATCTTCTTCGCAAGATTTTCAGCTGGGTGATTGCCGTTTTGGCTATCCAGATGATTTACAGAGGTTTGATGCCGTTTCTTACGCAAGGGTTTCCTCATATCAATTTTCCAAATATATAGAAAACAATGAAAAACATATTTACAAAATCTTTTTGGCAGGAGCGGGACGTTGAATTGTACATCGGCAAGATATTGCGGTTTGGGGTGGTACTGGCTTCTGTGATAACTGTTTCGGGCGGAGTTGTTTACATTTCACAACACCCGCAGGAACGTCCGAATTTCAAAACTTTTGTCGGTGTGCCTGAATATCTGCGGGATTTTTCAACGCTTATTCCAAGAGCGTTTCAGTTTGACGGACTGGCAATCATACAGTTAGGCGTTATCGTGTTGATTGCAACCCCTATTCTTCGGGTAGCTTTTTCCATTGTCGCTTTTGCGGTTGAAAAAGACAAAATGTACGTGATGATTACCTGCATTGTTTTGGCAATTATTCTGGGCAACATGTTTTTTGGGATTGGAGGATGATGAGTTGATGACGTGAAAATGAGAAAGTTGAAAGATTTAGAAAAAAAAATGACTGCTAAATGTTTTACCTACTGGCTGAAAGCCGAAATTTTCATAACCGAAGGTAAAGCGATAGCCGTGACCTTCGGAAAACAAAGCAACAAATAACTGCCTGTGTAAGGCAGAACAAAACAAGCGAAAAGTACTGCCCTTCAGGCAGAGTAAGTAAGATTTCGTTACCGCAAGCCGTTGGTATAGCGGTTATGGAAATTACGCCCTTTGGGCTGTTTAGGCGCAACATTGAGTATTCATATAAAAAAAATGTGTCATTTCTCAGACACATTTTTTTGATTAAGTAAATTAGAACAGATTTAATATCTTAAAATTGTAAATCAGGCTACCACTGTATTGTCCGGAATAGTTACGCCTTTTTTTACGACTACAATTCCGTCCACCACGGTGTACAGAGGCGTTTCCTGATTGTCCAGCGCAGAACTTCCTATAATTTTAACATTATTTCCGATTCTGACATTTTTATCAATAATAGCGTTTTTTATCAGCGTATTTTCGCCAATTCCCGTAGGAATAGTTTTTTGGCTTTGGTTTTCTAAAATCTCTTCCAAAGATTCGTAAGAGTCGCTTCCCAAAATGTAGGAATTTTCTATTTCCGAGCCGCGTCCAATCCTCGTTCTGATGCCGATGAGGCTTCGCACGATTTTCTTGGCATGAATGATGCAGCCGTCGGAAAGGAGGGCTTTATCAACTTCGGTTTCCATGACTTTGGCAGGCGGAAGCATTCGGGTGCGAGTGTAAATGGAGGTTCCCGGAGAATACAGGTCGAATTTGGGAATATCGGAACACAACTCCAAATTGGTTTCAAAGAATGACGAAATAGTTCCTATGTCAGTCCAGTAACCTGCATATTGATAGCTGCTTACATACTCTGTTTTGATGAGTTCGGGAATAATATCCTTTCCAAAATCCAACCCCGTTCCATTTTCTAAAATATCTCTTATTAATTCTTTGTCAAACAGGTAGATACCCATTGAAGCTAAATAATTTTTTTCTTCTTTCCGAGCCGCTTCGCCTGTTTCGGAAATCCATTCAGGCAGTTGGTCGGCAGACGGTTTTTCAATAAAAGCCGTAATTTTTTGATTTTCATCGGTTTTCATAATTCCGAAACCGGTGGCATCTTTGCCAACAACAGGAATTGTGGCGATGGTCAGCGCTGCGCCTGCTTCTATATGATGGTTAATCATTTCTTGAAAATCCATTGAATAGAGTTGGTCTCCGCTCAAAATCAGCAGATAGTCGAAATCAATATCTTGAAAGTGCGTGAAACTTTGCCGAACGGCATCGGCAGTTCCCTGAAACCAGTTTGGGTTGGAACTCGTCTGCTCTGCCGCCAGAATATCTACAAATCCTTGACTGAACCGGTCAAAAGTGTAGGCATTTTTAATGTGTCTGTTCAACGAAGCTGAATTATATTGGGTCAGCACAAAAATCTGGTTAATCCCCGAATTGATGCAGTTGGAAATAGGAATATCTACCAATCGGTATTTTCCTGCAATCGGAACAGCGGGTTTAGAGCGTTTTTCGGTCAAAGGATACAGCCGCGTACCCTTTCCACCTCCTAAAATTATCGATAAAACTTGTTTGTTTACGTCAGTTTTCATGATGGGCTATATATTTATATTTTCTAATTTTCCATAAAATTACAGCATATTTTGCAATATAAAAAATAAAAACAACATAATATAACATAACATGATTTTTGTTATATTTTTAAAAGCTATCAGATTTGCATTTACTAATTGAAATTACGGACGCTTTCTTTGCTTTCGTTTTTTGGGTATTAAGGGAAAATGTTTATTTTTGCTTTAAATATTAAAAACACAAATTTATGGCAAAAGAACTTAATGGAGATTTAGGAAAACTCATTTTAAGAGTTTCTACCGGCGGACTGTTGATTTTTCACGGTATCGCAAAACTTGTTCATGGGCATGAACCCGTTCGCCATATGCTGGCAGTCAATAACTTGCCTGATTATCTTTGGCTCGGCGTTCCCATCGGCGAAATCATTGCTCCGCTTTGTCTGCTACTCGGAATTTTCACCCGTCTTTCTTCTGTAATTGTGGCTTTTACGATGTTTATGACTATTTATATGACCTCAAAAATCGGAGCAGTTACCACTTTCAGCCAAACAGGCGGCTTAACGGGCGAAATGAATCTTTTGTATCTGCTCGGAGCTTTGGCGCTGCTTTTTCTCGGTGCAGGAAAATACAGCGTTTATAGAGGAAATAAAGGTTTGTTTTTATAGAATTTTGCCCAATTACAATGGATTTCAACAAAATATTCCAGCATAATGAGGCGTGGATAGCTCGACGGTTGTCCGTTGATAAAGAGTATTTTAACCACTTATCGGAAGGACAGAATCCGCAAGTGCTGTATATCGGCTGTTCAGACAGCCGCGTAACGACGGAAGAACTGCTGGGCGCAGAACCGGGCGAAGTTTTCGTCCATCGGAACATCGCTAACATGGTTATCAGCATCGATTTGAATGTGATGTCTGTAATAACCTATGCAGTTGAACATTTGCAGGTAAACCAGATTATTGTTTGCGGGCATTACGACTGCGGCGGTGTGAAAAGCGCTATGGAAGCCAAAGATTTGGGCTTGCTCAATCCTTGGCTGAGGAATATTCGAGATGTGTACCGCATACATGGAGATGAGCTAAACACTATTGAAGATTCTCATAAGCGCTATAACCGTTTGGTAGAACTGAATGTACAGGAACAATGCATTAATCTGATTAAGGTAGCGGTTGTTCAAAAAGCCTACAAAGAGCGCGGTCTAAAAGTTCACGGCTGGGTATTCGATGTTCACACAGGAAGAATTATTGACTTGAAAATCAACTTTGTAAAGATATTGCGGGAAATAATGGAGATTTACGATTTGGGGGATAATTTTAATTGAAAACAGGGGTTCTTTAAATAAAAAAAAACCTTTTTTCAGGAGATTTTAATATGGAATATTTACTGTATTTTAGTAAGGGTTAGAGTTCCTGTGGATATTCTCGGCTCGTTGATGTCCTTTTGTGTCGTAGCATGATTGTTTGTTTTGCAACCAAAAAATTGCTGAATTTCAACGATTTATAAAAACATTATGCTGTTTTTTGTTAAATATCAGCAGGTTATAGAACTTGCGAAAGTTGAACGCTTTTACCCTTGTTTCATTATTTCTTTCTGATTCAAGTATAACTGTCTTAGCCCTTTAATGGTGTGATGACGGTCGTAAATATTGATTTTTGTAGTAAGAGGTGCA
>JAITOO010000075.1 GCA_031289875.1 Flavobacteriaceae bacterium | reverse complement strand
GCGGCGAAAACTGCGGTGTCTGACGAGGAAGTGATTTATACCGAAGAAAATTCAAAACTTTATTATGTAAAGTATAAAGTGGTTGGCGAAAACGACTTTGTAATCGTTGCCACCACCCGTCCCGAAACGATTTTGGGCGACACTGCCGTTTGCATTAACCCCAATGACGAGCGTTACAAACATTTGAAAGGCAAGCGTGTGATTGTGCCGATTGTCAATCGCGAAGTGCCGATTATTTTTGACGAATATGTGGAAATGGACTTTGGCACGGGTTGCCTCAAAGTTACACCCGCACACGACATAAACGACTATGAATTAGGAGTTAAGCATAATTTGCAGTCAATAGATATTTTTAACGATGACGGCACGTTGAACGAGGCGGCGCAGTTTTACGTTGGCATTGACAGGTTTGAGGCGCGAAAATTATCGGTTGAGGACTTGAAAGCGACGGACTTGATTTTCAAAATCGAAGATTACAAAAACAAAGTCGGGCGTAGCGAGCGGACAAATTCGGTAATTGAGCCGAAACTTTCGATGCAGTGGTTTTTGAAAATGGGAAATTTGGCAAAACCCGCCCTCGAAACCGTTGAAAATGACACGATTAAGTTTTATCCCGCCAAATTCAAAAACACCTATCGGCATTGGATGGAAAATATTAAGGATTGGTGCATTTCGCGGCAGTTGTGGTGGGGACATCAAATCCCTGCCTACTATTTCACGTTGCCCACAGGCGAAACCAAATTTGTTGTTGCCGAAACAAGAGAAAAAGCATACGAAAAGGCAGTTTCTCAATTCTCAATTCTCAATTCTCAATTCTCAATTGACGACTTGCGTCAAGATGAAGATTGTCTCGACACTTGGTTTTCCTCTTGGCTCTGGCCTATTTCCGTTTTTGACGGCATAAATAACCCTGATAATCAGGAAATTAAATATTATTACCCGACACAAGATTTGGTTACCGCACCCGAAATTATTTTCTTTTGGGTTGCCCGAATGGTCATGGCAGGCTACGCATTCCGAAACGAAAAACCATTTTCCAACGTATATTTTACAGGAATTGTACGCGACAAACTCGGACGGAAAATGTCCAAATCTTTGGGCAATTCGCCCGACCCGATTGGTCTGATTGAAAAGTACGGCGCAGACGGCGTGCGTGTAGGAATTTTGCTTTCATCGCCCGCAGGAAACGACCTGATATTTGATGAAGATTTACTCGTGCAGGGACGAAATTTTGCCAATAAAATCTGGAATGCTTTTAGATTGATAAAAAGCTGGGAAACAGAACATAACAAAGAAATTCCGGTTGAAAATCAAGAAAGCATCGTTTGGATTAAAAATAAAATTGCAAAAACCATAGAACAAATTAATTCGGATTTTAAAAAATACCGAATTTCCGATGTATTAATGTCTGTGTATAAGCTCGTCTGGGACGATTATTGCTCGTGGTTTTTGGAAACGGTCAAACCGCCTTTCGGAGAAAAAATAGATACTGAAACTTACAATTCAACCATCTCTATTTTAGAGGATTTGCTGAAAATTATACATCCTTTCATGCCTTTTCTTTCCGAAGAAATCTGGCAAAATATCAAGGAACGCACACCGCAGGAAAGTCTGATTATCGCTTCATATCCCGTCTTAACCGCCTTTGATGAAAAAATTATTTCCGATTTTGAAATGACAAAGGAAATTGTAACAGGCGTGCGGAAATTCCGTTCGGAAAAAGAAATCTCACCAAAAGAAACCGTAACTTTAATCGCAAAATCCAATGAAAAATTGCCAAATACGGAAATTATAAAAAAATTGGCAAATGTATCTGAATTTATTTTCAATCAAGAAGTCGCACAATCTACGCACAGTTTCTTGATAGGAAAAACCGAATTTGCTGTCCCGTTTACTCAAAGCGTTGATATAGAAGCAGAAAAGATCAAAATTCAGGAAGAAATAAAATATCTCCAAGGTTTTTTGAAAAGCGTAAATGCCAAACTTTCCAACGATAAATTTGTAAACAGCGCACCTGAAAAAGTGGTCGCTTTGGAAAAGAAAAAACAAACGGACACACTGGAAAAAATCGCAATTTTGGAAGAAAAATTGAAAGCGTTTTGTGAAAATAATACCTAAATTTCAACATCTTAAATGTCGCTTCATTTCTTGAAAAATAAAAGTTTTATCTCGCTATCATTTTAGACGATTTTTAGCTATCTTTGTCAAAATTCTAAATATGATTGTTCACGATTTCAGCAAGACTTATTCCGTACTCAATCACTTTGTCGGCGAGTTGCGGAATGTCGAGGTTCAACAAGACCGAATGCGTTTCCGGCGGAATTTGGAACGAATCGGCGAAGTTTTGGGTTATGAATTGAGCAAAACTTTGGACTATCAATCCATTGATATTCAAACACCTTTGGGTGTAAAACCTACGGACTTGCTGGCTCAGCAGCCTGTTTTGTGTACCATTTTACGGGCAGGGCTTCCGCTTCATCAAGGAATGATGAATTTTTTTGACCGAGCGGAAACTACGTTTGTGTCTGCGTTCCGCCACCACCCGAACGGCAAAAAGGAATTTGAAATCGTCGTAGAATATTTGGCTACTCCCTCTTTGGAAAACAAAACACTGATTATTTCCGACCCGATGCTGGCAAGCGGAAAATCTATTGCAAACGTTTACGAAGTGCTTCTAAAACAAGGAACTCCGAGAAAAGTCCACATAGTAGCAGCTATCGGCTCAAAGCCCGGCATAGAATACATTAAACCGCAACTGCCTGAAAATGCCGAACTGTGGATTGCTTCTGTTGATGACGAACTTGATGAAAATCAATACATTATACCCGGATTGGGAGATGCAGGAGATTTGGCTTTCGGAGAAAAACTTTCCAAGTAGAAAATTACTGTTTCAATACCTCTAAAAAAGTATCTCACTGCCTGATATTGCCGAATAGCCTTTTAAGTCATAATTGGAAATAAATTCGTGTATTTTAAGAAAAAATGGAATCTATCAATTTTTGACGGAATTTTATACCTTTGCAAAATGAGTAAAACCGTAGCATTTCATACGCTGGGCTGCAAATTGAATTTTGCCGAAACCTCCACCATTGCGCGCCAGTTGCTTGCCGAAGGCTTTGCCAAAGTTCCGTTTGATGAAAAAGCGGACGTGTACGTCATCAACACCTGCTCTGTAACAGACAACGCTGACCGAGAGTGCAAAACTATCGTTCACAAGGCTTTGAACAAAAATCCAAACGCATTAATTTGTGTCATAGGTTGTTACGCACAACTTAAACCGCAGGAAATCGCACGGATTGACGGCGTTGATTTGGTTTTGGGAGCAAAGGAAAAATTTAATATTCATCAGTATATCAATAATTTACAAAAAGAAGACGAGGCAAAGATTCATTCCTGCGAAATTGACGAAGCAGATTTTTTCGTAGGTTCATATTCGCTTGGCGACCGCACGCGCGCCTTTCTGAAAGTGCAGGACGGCTGCGATTATAAGTGCACTTACTGTACGATTCCGCTTGCGCGGGGAATTTCACGCTCGTCAGCTTTGGAAAATGTTTTGAGTCAAGCCAAAGAAATTGCCGAAAAAGGAATGAAGGAAATTGTCCTAACAGGCGTAAATATAGGGGATTACGGCAAAGGAGAATTCGGAAATAAAAAACATGAGCATACTTTTCTGGAATTAATTCAAGAATTGGATAAAATTCCTGATATTGAACGAATCAGGATTTCCTCAATTGAGCCTAACTTACTGAAAGATGAGACGATAGAATTTGTTTCACAGAGTAAAAAGTTCGTTCCTCATTTTCACATTCCGTTGCAATCAGGCTGCGATGAACTGCTAAAAAAAATGAAACGACGCTACCTGACTGATTTATATGGAAACAGGATTGAAAAAATCAAATCTGTAATGCCTGATGCGTGTATCGGTGTTGATGTGATTGTCGGATTTCCAAGCGAAACGGAAGAACGTTTTTTGGAAACTTATAATTTCATCAATTCATTGGATATTAGCTATTTACATGTTTTTACCTATTCTGAAAGAGAAAAAACCGAAGCGGTGGAAATGACCGAAATCGTGCCGATTTTTGAACGGAAAAAGCGCAACAAAATGCTAAAAATCTTGTCTGAAAAAAAACGCCATTCCTTTTACGAAACGCAGTTGGGGAAAGTGAAAACCGTCCTTTGGGAACACGAAAACCGCAACGGGCAAATGTTCGGCTACACGGAAAATTACGTTCGCACTGCAAAACCTTTTGACATATTGTCTGTCAATCAGTTAGAAGAAGTGATGCTGGAAAGTCTGGATATTTTGGGGCATGTGAGAGCGGAGAAGGCTGCGATTTTAAAATGAATTGAGCAAATTTGTATTTTTTTAAGAAAATTTATCGCAAAATAATAATAAATATAACATTAACATTGAGAGAATATCAGCAATTAAAAGATTTAATATCTGAAACAGAGCAAATTCGGGAACAAAAAGAATTGAAGCTCGAAGATAATATTACTTATGGTGAAATTTTAAGTGATGTTATAAATATTTTAGAACCAAAATTAACAGAATAGTCTAAACAGTTAAACAAAAAATGAAAATCCATTTTATTCCCGGATTGGCAGCTAACTGCAAGTGTTTCAAATTTATAGAACTTCCTCATGGTTTTGAAAAAATCTACATCGAATGGTTGCACCCTGAGCCGCAGGAAACGCTGGAACACTACACCCTTCGAATGGCTGAAAACATTGACCCCTCCGATCCGTTTATGCTTTTGGGATATTCTTTCGGAGGCGTTATCGTGCAGGAAATGAACCGGTTTCTTTCACCTGAAAAGACGATACTTTTGTCCAGCATAAAAAATAACGTTCAAAGACCCAAATATTTTGATTGGGTGCAAAAAACACATTTAACCCATTGGTTTCCAATGAATTTCTTTGCCAACGACGGCTTTCTGTCCTATACTTTTGCCCGCTCGGTGTATTTTGGAAAACACATGGAAAAGTTTGAGGAATATCTTTCGCTACACACCGACCCTATCTATATGCGTTGGGCGATTGACAACGTAACAAAATGGAAATCAACTGTTTTGTGTGAAAATTTATACCAAATACACGGAACAAAAGACATTGTTTTCCCGTACAAATTAATTAAAAAAAACAATGATAAAAACATTGAAAACCAACTATTTACCATTCCCGGCGGCGATCACCTTATGGCGCTGCTGAAACCTCATTTAATCAATCAGGCACTGAAAGAAATTTTGGAAAAGTGAGTTTTTTTGTAAGAATTTAACAGAAACCACTTATGTTAATTCTAAAATTGATAATTTTGTGAATAATTATCGATTTTGACCGATAAAAAACAACTTAAAACCGCAAAAATGAAAACTCTGATAAACACAGCATTTTTCCTTTTTTCTCTGATGTTGTCTGCGCAGGAAAACGACATTTGGTATCTTTTTGACGATGAAAAAACAGAGCTATGGGGTTACAAAGACAGCGAAGGAAATATAAAAATCGAACCCAAATTTTTTATGGTCGGCGATGCGGAATTTAAAAACATAAACCCTGTAGTTGAGGAAGCCAGCGGAGAATGGGAACATTATTTTTTACTGAAAAACGGCAAAAAAGTAGGAATTGACAGCCTTTATTGGTTTGACAACGCTCCCGATTGCGAGCGCGAAGGATTTATTAGGTTTGAAACCCGACAAAAAATGGGTTTGTTCAATCAACAAGGAAAAGCGGTTATTTCTGCGGAATACGATCATTTAACACAGGTAAGGAATGGTCTTCTTATCGGGTTGAAAGAAGCGCAAAGAAAATGTTGGGGAGAAGACGAAGAATATCCCCATTGCGAACATTGGGGCTGGGATGGAGGAAAAAGTTTTCTGATTGATACCCTCAACCATGTGCTTGTTGAAGACTTTACTTGGAAAAAAGCGGAATACCTTGATTTCTATTCTTTACAAATTTCCGACGTTCCAAACGCGGATACTATCCGTGTGAATTTCAGAGGTGTAAACGGAAAATATTATTCTTTTATTCATAATGAAAAAGCGTTTAAACAGTTTTTAAAAACAGAACTGCTAAATAATTTGTCTGTTGAAAATTTAATAGCACATTCCTATCCGAACATTATTTACAAATATAAATCACAACCGTCGTCAAAAATTATCAAGAAAAATTACAAGCATCTTTCGGAGAAATTGGCAAGTTTGTTAAAAAAAGACACAGATTATTATATATGTGAAGAAGATTACTTTTTCCCACCGGAAAATTCAAAAAAAGAATGGAAACAATATTACAATTATTGTAGCCAATGGAATATCGAAAAATATCCCATAATGCTTATTGTACTTAATTATAAAGCAAGAGGTACATCTCAAGACCATTATTATTTTCTAAAAACAAACCAAGGATTTCAACTTATTGAAGTTGATATTACTAATAAAATTACGCACATTGCGGGATCAAAAAACACCCTATTTACACCATAAACTCTCTCACTCAATCTCATACGTTGTACCGTCTTTGCCGTCTTTGAGAATAATTCCTGCTTCGGAAAGCCTGTCCCGTATTTCATCGGACAGCGCCCAATCCTTTTCCAAACGAGCTTTGTTGCGCAGGTCGATGAGAACTTTCATCGCATTGTCAAGTTTGTTATTGTCGTTCAGCGTGTCCGAAAGCAGTTTCAGCCCCAAAATGTCGTAAAAGAAAGCGTGAACCGCCTCTTTCAACGAGTTCAAATCAGTTAAAGTCAGCGTTTCATTTCTCAGTATCAGATTGTTGATGACTTTTGAAATATCAAACAAATGTGCGATAAGAATCGGCGTGTTAAAATCATCGTTCAGCGCATCGTAGCACCTGTCAATCCATTCCCGAACAGAGAAAGTTGATTTTTCAGACGGCTGAATCTCAGGCAGTTTTTCAATTGCCGTCGTCAATCGATAAAAACCTTTTTCGGCAGCGTTTACGGCTTCGTTTGAAATATCCAAAATACTGCGGTAATGCGCTTGCAAAAAGAAAAACCGTAAGATAATCGGATGGAAAGCCTTGTCGAAAAAATTGTTGTTTCCGCTGAATAATTCTTCGGGCAAGATGGTGTTTCCCGTGGACTTACTCATCTTTTGTCCGTTGAGTGTCAGCATGTTAGTATGAATCCAGTATTTCACAGGTTCTTCTCCGTGCGAACCTTTTGCCTGCGCGATTTCGCACTCGTGGTGCGGAAATTTTAAATCCATGCCGCCTCCGTGAATGTCAAATCTGTCTCCCAGATATTTGGTACTCATCACTGTACATTCCAGATGCCAACCCGGAAAACCCAGCCCCCAAGGAGAAATCCAGCGCATGATGTGTTCAGGCGAAGCCTTTTTCCAAAGGGCAAAATCCTGAGGATTTTTCTTTTCTCCCTGTCCGTCCAAATCACGGGTGTTGGCAATCATGTCCTCAATTTTGCGCCCGCTGAGTTCGCCGTAATTGCCGCCTTCCGCATCATATTTATTCACATCAAAATAGACCGAGCCGTTCACTTCATAAGCCAACCCTTTGGAAAGCAAAGACTTGATTAATTCAATCTGCTCCACGATGTGTCCCGTAGCGGTTGGTTCAATGTCGGGCGAAAGCAGATTGAACATTTGCAAGACTTTATGAAAATCTTGCGTGTATTTTTGCACGATTTCCATCGGTTCGATTTTTTCTAATTTGGATTGTCTGGAAATTTTGTCTTCTTCATTGTCAAGGAGATGCCCTGCGTCGGTAATGTTGCGCACATAGCGGACGTTGTATCCTAAATGGCGCAAGTATCTGTTAATCACATCAAAAGACAAGAAAGTACGGCAGTTGCCGAGATGCACTTTGTTGTAAACGGTAGGTCCGCAAACGTACATTCCGACGAAACCTTCGTGTAGAGGCGTGAAAGTTTCTTTTTGCCCGTGTAACGAATTGAATAACTTGATTTTATTGTCTTTGTATGTTTGCATTTTCTAAATTTTAAAATGAGAATCAATTCCGATATAGTGTAAAAATTCTTTCCGCGTGGTCGGATTGGTCTGGAACATTCCGCTCAGTTCGGCAGTTACCGTGCTGCTGTTGTAGTCCTTTATTCCTCGTGAATTGACGCACAAGTGTCGGGCATCTATCACGCAGGCAACGTCTTTTGTGTCAAGCGCTTCCTTGATTGCCTCAACGATTTGGCGCGTCAGGCGTTCCTGCACCTGCGGACGGCGGGCGTAGTAGTTCACAATACGGTTGATTTTCGACAAGCCGATGACCTTTCCGTTGGAAATGTAGGCTACGTGCGCTTTTCCGATAATCGGGAGAAAATGGTGTTCGCAGGTGGAATATATTGTAATGTCTTTTTCAATCAGCATTTGTCGGTATTTATAGCTGTTCTTGAAAGTAGAAATCTGAGGTTTGTTTTCAGGCAGCAATCCGCCGAAAATTTCATTAACGTACATTTTTGCAACTCTGTGCGGGGTATCTTTCAGGCTGTCGTCAGTCATGTCCAAGCCTAAAACCTGCATTATTTCAGCAAAATGCCGCTGTATGGCTTCCTGTTTTTCCTGCGCGGACAACTCAAAAGCGTCTTTGCGCATAGGGGTATATTCCGTGTGCGAAATGTGATCGTGTTCTTCTTCTTCGTTGTTAAACATAAACTAACTCCTCAAATTTTCTACAAAAGTAAGTATATTTGTTCCAAAATCACAAACACTAAGTAAATATTTATAAATTAGCGATATATGGACAGATTAATAATCAAGGGCACGATTTGGGGGCGCATTTCAAACAACTTGTATCTTTTTTCGAAATAAATGAATTATGTATATTGCACATAACAATGCCTTTTCTTTATTGTTTTCTTTTTGCGTATGTCCCTCGCAATCTTCGTATTACAATAGTTCATTATTAGAGAAAATATATACGCAAGAAATTTATTAAAGGAAAAATTGAAGACTCAAATAGAAGATGATAAAAAAGTATTGGAACAATTATAATTATGAAAAAAATCTCCACATTTCTGTAAAGATTTCTCTCTTTGTCGGGGTGACAGGGCTCGAACCTGCGACCCTCTGGTCCCAAACCAGATGCGCTACCACCTGCGCTACACCCCGAAAAATCTTTTCATCTACTTAATTGCAGCGGAGAGTGTGGGATTCGAACCCACGCGACAGTTTCCCGCCGACAGTTTAGCAAACTGCTCCGTTAACCACTCCGGCAACTCTCCAAATTTGGTTTTATGTCCAAATCGGAGTGCAAAAGTAGGGGTAAGTTTTTATTTATGCAAGTAATTTTTAACTTTTTTTCTTCCTATCTTTGTAAGTCAAAATCATTAAATAGTTTATATGAAATATTTGTCCCATATTCTCTCGGCTCTCGGCGTAATGCTCTTGATGGGGTGCAATACGCAGTCACAGCAGAAAATCACGGTACAAACCAAAGTGTTGCATGATACGGTTTTCATTACGGATATAAATCCTAAGTATCAAATAGTTACAGAAGCTCATATTCCCAATTATGTGATTTCCAAAAAACATTTTCCTTCTGTTGCTTATAATAACAGGATCAGATATTTAGTACTTCATTACACCGTTTCGGATTACCCGACTTCCGTCCGAATTTTGGCAGAGAAAGGCGAAGTCAGTTCGCATTATTTGGTTACCGACCAGCCTAATGATTCCATTGATATTCTTGTGAGCGAAGACAAAAGGGCTTATCATGCGGGAGTGAGCAGTTGGAGCAATATCCAGAACTTGAACGACACATCTGTCGGAATTGAAATAGTGAACAAAGGATACGTCAAAACCAAAGATACTTTGGTGGTGAAAGATACTGTGAGAGTGGAAGTTGCGGATACGATTTATATTGACGGAACAGAATCCATCAGTTACAGAGATTCTTTGATTGTGAATACTTCTCTGAAAATCAAAGATACGGTAATTTTTGCGCCGTATCCTTCCTATCAAATTGAAAAAGTAGCAGCCTTGGCAAAAGATATTATTAGAAGATATGAAATTATTCCCGTTAATGTTGTGGGACACAGCGACATAGCCCCGCTCAGGAAGCCGGATCCGGGTCCGATGTTCCCTTGGAAATATTTGCACGACCAATACGACATCGGGGCGTGGTACGACGAAGAGACCAAACAAAAGTATCTTTCTAAATATGTGAAAGATACATCGCTATATAACTCGGCAATGGAATTTCAAAAAGCCCTGAAAAAATACGGCTACGGCGTAGAACTCTCAGGCAAATGGGATAAAAATACGCAGACTATTATTACCGCTTTTCAATGGCATTTTAGACCGCAAAAAACTGATGGCGTGATAGATGCAGAAACTTGGGCAATTTTACAGGCACTGAACGAAAAATACCGTTAAACCATGCACAAATCAGGATTCGTTAATATTGTAGGAAAGCCGAACGTTGGCAAATCAACGCTGATGAACAGCCTGATGGGCGAAAAACTTTCCATCGTTACCTCCAAAGCGCAAACCACGCGTCACAGAATTTTCGGCATCTGGAACGATGAAAATCATCAAATTGTATTTTCCGACACGCCCGGAATTATCCAAAAACCCGCATATGAACTCCAAAGCAAAATGAATGATCTTATCAAAGATTCATTAGACGATGCCGATATTGTTTTGTTTTTGACGGAGTTAGGCGATGAAAAAAATCCGTCGGAATATTTGATTAATAAACTGAAAAACGCAAAAGTTCCTGTCATCGTGATTTTGAACAAGATAGACCAAGCCAAAGAGGCTCATGCAGTTACGCAAAGCGTGGAATTTTGGCACGAGCAGCTTCCAAAAGCAGAAATCCTGCCTGTTTCCGCACTTCACCAATTAAACACGGAACTTATCTTGCCGAAAATCAAAGACTTGCTTTCCGAAGGAGCGCCTTACTATGACAAGGAGCAGTTTACCGATAAATCTGAACGATTCTTTGTAAATGAGACAGTTAGAGAAAAAATATTGCTGAATTATCAAAAAGAAATTCCGTATTCAGTGGAAGTAGTTACGGAAAGTTTCAAGGAAGAAGGGAATTTAATTCACATAGAATCAGTTATTTATGTAGAGCGCGATACACAAAAAGGAATTATCATCGGGCATAAAGGCAAAAAACTGCAAAAAGTCGGGACGGAAGCCCGTTTGGATTTGGAAAAGTTTTTCGGAAAAAAAATTTATCTGAGCCTTTTTGTAAAAGTGAAAAAAGATTGGCGTTCTAATGAACGTGATTTGAAAAATTTCGGATATTCGGGGTAAAATTGATAATAAATTAACAAAATTGTCAAAAAAGCATAAATTCATAGAGACAACTACATCGAAAATATGAAATCATTACTGCAAATCCGGAAACGGTATCAGCAAAGCCTTTCAGGCAGATACACAGAGCGGGAAATCGACACGATTTTCTATGCTTTGGCAGAGACTTTCCTTCATCAAAACAAGACAATGCTCAAACTCGGTCTGCACGAATTGCGGGAGGAGCAGGACATCAAATCTCTGCTGTTTGAATCAGGTCTGTTCCGGTTAGTTCAGGGAATGCCGTACCAATATGTGCTGGGCAATACGGAATTTTTCGGCTGCAAGATTTTAGTCAATCCCAACGTGCTGATTCCCAGACCTGAAACGGAAGAATTAGTCGAATGGATTTTACAAAATATTGAGAATAAAAACCAAGAAATTAACATTATAGACCTTTGTTCGGGGAGCGGCTGCATTGCCGTTGCGCTGGCAAAAAATCTGCCAAATGCTCAAATTACAGGCTTGGAAATCAATGAGAAAGCGATTGCTACTGCCCTAACCAACGCAGAAATCAATCAAGTGAAAATTAATTTTATTCAAGATGATTTGCTGAATCTTCAACACGATTTTGACCAAAAATTTGATATTATCGTTTCCAATCCGCCTTATATTCAGGAATTTGAAAAAGCAGACATGAACGAAAATGTGTTGCATTTTGAACCGCAGGAAGCGCTTTTTGTTCCCAATGACAATCCGCTGATTTTTTATCAAAAGATTATTGATTTTTCTCAAAAATATTTAAAAAAATCGGAAAAAATTTATGCGGAAATCAATCAGAAATTAGGAAAGGAAACGATGGAATTATTCTCTCATTATTTCAAAAACACAATGTTGAAAAAAGATATTTCAGGAAATGAGAGAATAATTAAAGCCGAAGAGTTAAGGGTTTAATCATTTGGAGAGTATTAATATTCGATAGATTTTCATGTTTTCAAGATAAATTTATTTTGTAAAAAAAATCAGAGAGTGGCAAACTTAAGTTTGCCACTCTCTGTATAAATTCTAATTTTGACTTTTAATCCTGTAACGAAACGATATTTAACATAGACATGAAAATTGAAATACTAATCAGGTAATCTGAATGTTACAGGCAACCGATAGTAAGAACGAACCGGAGCATTGTTTACCATTGCAGCTTTCCACTTTTTGGTTTTTTTCAAAATTCTTACTACTTCTTGCCCACAGCCGTCTCCGATGTCTTTTACGATTTGGATATTGCTGACAGAACCGTCTTTCTCTACTACGAATTTCACGGTTACTTTGCCCTGCGTGCTATTATCAATCGCTTCCTGAGGATATTCCAAGTTGCTGCCGATGAAACCTGTCAAGGCATCTAATCCGCCCGGATATTGAGCTTCCTGATCTACGTTTCCGTCAAAGACTTTATTGTCATCTTTTGGGGGTTCTACAACCTGTGGTCCAACAGGCGGTCCTTCGCTGACGGGTCCTCCGCCAATAGCTCCCGTAGAGAGTTTACCTTCACGGTTTGTAGTGCCTAAATCTTTGTTTTCTGCTTCTTTAGCAGTTGGCGGCGGCGCTTCTACTTTTACCAAGTTATCCTTTTTAGGCGTAGGCATCACCATTTTTACCTGTGCTGTTTCTTCTTGTTTTGGCGGAATCTTCTCAGGCTCTTTGATTTCCTGAGGTTTTTCTTCTTCTTTTGGGCGATTGGTATTTAAGTCCGTTAAATCCACATTAATAGCATAGTCTCCGTTGCCTTTCGAAGATTCCCATTTGTTGTACAGAAACATGGAGAAAACAGCGGCTAAAAAAATGATAGTTCCTATGATAAAGGCTTTGAGCAAATAACCGTCTTGATTGTTTCTGAGCCTGTATGCTCCGTACGTTTTGTTTCGATTCTCGAAAACAATGTCGTCCAGCGTTTTATATTGATTTTCTGCCATTTTTTGTTTTTATTTTACATTAACTGTTTTTTCGTCATACACTTTCTTTTCCCAGGGGGTAATCTTTACAATACCATATCTTTCGGATTTGGTTATCGCCATTTCGTCCAAGACATCTACCAAATTTCTATAGTTGGAACTGTCTGTGGGTTTGATGAGTACTGTAAACATTTTCGGATCCAAGGCTCTTTTTTGAGCCGTCAAGATTTCCTTTCTTAAACCTTCTTTTGAATAGTTGGTTTCGTTCAAATTGTTTGAAGTCAAAGTTTCTTCCAGTTCTTGATGCCAATAAATTTTATCTTTACTTCCGATAACAATAGTTAAAGAGTTTGACTGTTTTACATCCTGTTCGGGAAGTTTTGCAAGTTCTTCTGCGCTCAGTTTAGGCGGCATATTGAGTTTCATAATATTAGGTTTGCTAAACGTGGTAGTAAACATAAAGAATGTAATCAATAAGAAGCCCAAGTCGCACATTGGCGCCATATCCACATTGACGGACATTTTTTTGGAACGTACTTTCTTGCCTTTTTTATCGTTGCCGCTGCTTGTATCTACACCTGCTGACATAATTTTTCTTTTCTCTTTTTATTTTTCTATAGGTTCGCTTTCAGCTGAAGTAATCAACTGAAATTTGTTCATTCGCTTGTCTTGCAGCCTGTCCAATAAGTTTTTGAACTTTGGATACTGTGTACTCACATCTCCTTTGATGCCGAGAATCAAAGTGGGATTGATTTCGTTAGCAACAAAGACCCAATCGACCAATTGAGTATTGACGCTGTCGCATGGGATTCCGGGCGCTTTTTCGTTGAAAGCCAGCTGTTGTCCCGGCGTAAGAGCCAGATATTGTTTGAGGCTTTGTATCGGCACGCCGAAGTCCGTAATGGTATTAAATCTTGCCTTTTCTTCCTTGGTGAAACTGATTCCAAATTTCTGTCCCATAGCTTCCAGCAGAGGTATTCTGTATCTGTCGTCGTCCATAGAAAAGAAATATCTGCCGTCCGGAGTTACGGTAATCCTCATCACGTCATGGTCTTGCACCTTAATGGTGGAGACGGAGGACGGAGGCTGTATAGTAACCGCTTCGGGCTTTTTGAACTGTGTCGTCAAGATGAAGAATGTCAGCAACAACCACGCCAAGTCGCTCATTGGCGTCATATCTATATGTATTTTTTGTCTTTTTGGTTTTACTCTTGCCATTCTTTGTTCTCTTTTTTAATTAGAATTTGTCGCAATTTTTAAGCCGTGAATGATATTTTAGCTTAAAAAAATTAATGATATGCGGCAAAAGATTGTTGTATGCTCATTCCCACTTCGTCGATTTTGAAAGTAAGAGAGTCAATTTTAGAAGTGAAATAGTTGTACAACATGATGGCGCAGGCAGAAGTACCGATACCTAAGGCGGTGTTTACCAACGCTTCGGAGATACCTATTGACAAAGCGGCTGCATCAGGGCTTCCTCCTCCTTGACCTAAGGCGAAGAACGCTTTAATCATACCGATAACCGTCCCCATCAAAGCAATCAGCGTACCTACGGAAGCGATAGTTGCCAAAATAGTCATACTCTTTTCCAACATCGGCATTTCCAGCGTAGTAGCTTCTTCCAAAGATTTGTTCAGTTCTACAAGTTTCTGGTCTTTGGTCATCGTGGTGTCGTTTTCCAGCACCTTGTAAGTGGTCAGACCTTCTTTTACTACGTTTCCGATGGAACCTTTTTGTTTTTCGCAAAGAGAAATCGCTTCGTTGATCTCGTTTTTGTCGAGCAAAGTTCTGATTTGGCTCACGAATTTGGTAACGCTGCCTACTCCCTGAGCTTTAGTCAAGACGAAAAATCTCTCGATTGAGAAAACAATTACGCAAAGCAACAAAGTAATCAAAATAGGTACGATGATACCTCCTTTGTGGATGATTCCCATAAAGTTCTTCGTGTCTCCTTTCGGGTCTCCGCCCTCAAAGTTAGATTCCGAACCAAGAATAAAGTGATAAATCAACTGACCGATGACTATCAAAATAAGAATTGTCCAAGCGGCGTTGATTCCGCCAACTTTTTTAGCTGCTTTTGCTGTTTGAACTTGAGTTGAATTTTGTTTTTCCATTTGATTATAAATTTAATTTTTTGAATGATTCAGTTAAAATTTCGTGTAAAGTAACGTCTAATTATCTAAAAAAACAAGAATAATTTTCAAATCAACTTGTTTTTCATACTGTTTTTTGTCACATTTTTGTCTTTCACATTGATTTTGAATAAGTTTCAAAACAGGTGAAAGTGTGTTTTGTACATTTATCAGGCGCTAAACCATCACAGAATTTGGAACAAGCATGGAATAATCGCCCTTGTTTCTGATAATATCCCGAACGATGCTCGAACTGATAAAAGATTTTCCTGACGAGGTAAGCAAGAAAACCGTTTCCAGCGTTTTGTGAGACAACGCTCTATTTGTGTGTGCAATAGCTTTTTCAAATTCAAAGTCGGCAGGGTTTCGCAGACCTCTCAAAAGAAAATTTGCCCCTACTTTTTTGCAGTAATCGACAGTCAGTCCGTCAAAATAATTGACTTCTACGTTGGGAAATTTTTTGACAGCCTTTTTTAGCCATTCCACTCTTTTCTCTAACGGAAACATATACTGTTTGTTGGCGTTGTTCCCGATAGCTACGATGATTTTATCGAACAAGGGTTGCGCCCGCTCAATAATATCAAAATGTCCCAAAGTAATCGGGTCGAATGACCCCGGAAATACGGCTATTTTTTCCATTTTTTATTAATTTTTATAATATTTTTCAAATTCTGTGCAGCGCCAGTTCAATTTCGTTGTCCAAGATTTTGGAAAAATCAAAGCCTGCATATTTTGCCTGCTGAGGAAAAATACTTGCTGGCGAACAGCCCGGATTGGTATTGATTTCTAAAAAATACGCCGTCTTTCCGACAAGAATGAAATCAATGCGGGCAAAGCCTGTCATGTTCAGCAGGTTGTAAATGCTTTTTGCAGTTTCCTTTAATTCCCTTTCTTCGTTCTCGTCTATTTGTGCAGGCGTAACTTCCGTAGATTTGCCCAGATATTTGGCTTCATAGTCGAAAAATTCGTTTTCGGAGATGATTTCCGTAATTCCGACCGCTAAAGTTTCTCCTTCATATTTCATCACCCCGACACTGAACTCGCGTCCTTGCAAAAAACTTTCTACCAGTACAAAATCGTCTTCCAGAAAGGCTTTCTCAATCGCAGGTTTCAGCTCTTCTTTCGTTTTGACTTTGGATACGCCCAAACTCGACCCCGACTGGTTCGGCTTCACAAAGCAGGGCAGTCCGAGTTTTTGTATGATGGCGGCTTCGTCAATCTTTTCATTTTGGGAAAGGCTGACAGAATCGGCGATGGAAATCCCATATCTGCCCATAATTTGAAGCGTGTCTTTCTTGTTGAAAGTCAATGCGGAATTGTAAAAAGAACAGCCGGTGTACGGAATGCCGAACAACTGCCAATATGCCTGCAACAATCCATTTTCTCCCGGCGTGCCGTGAATGATATTCACAACGACATCGAAAGTGATTTTTCTGCCATCGAGGGTAAAACTGAAATCCTCCCTGTCTATTGGGTATTTTTTCTCACCTGCAATAACATTCCAACCGTCCTTTAGTATGTGGACTTTATAAACTTCGTAGTTGGATTTATCTATTTGAGAATAGAGATATTCTCCACTTTTTAAGGAGACTTCGTATTCGCCCGAATACCCGCCCATAACGATTGCCGCTGTCATGTATTTCTGATGCTAAAATTTTCGGCAAAATTAAACATATTTTTCAGTAATGAAATCAAAATATTTTTATTATTTATATATTTGCTGTGTAAAATAGGGATATGAAAGTTTTAAAATTCATACTTACATGGCAGTTTTGGACAAGTCTGGTCAGCATTGCTCTTATCGTATATGCAATGGTTTGGGGTGTTTTTGCATGGCTGAGTTTTTATACCAATCACGGAAAACAGGTCGAAGTTCCCAATGTCATGAACATCAGTCTGGATCAGGCAGTACAAAAACTGGAAGAAGAAAGACTTGATTACGAAATAGATACATCAAAATACGACCCTCAGTATAAACCTTATCAGATTCTGGACGTGTACCCGATTATCGGTTCAAACGTGAAAGAAGGTCGCCGTATTTTCATACGAGCCAACGCCAAAACATGGAAATCTGTTGCCCTTCCAAACATCGTTGGTCGTTCCAAATATTTAGCTTTCAGCCAACTGGATTTGGTCGGGCTGCAAATCAGCGATACTGTTTATGAACCGAATTTAGCCGTAAATACCGTACTCCGAGTACTTTACAAAGGAAAAGAAATTCAGCCCGGTATGATGCTTCCCCGACTTTCAGGCTTGACCCTCGTCTTAGGACAGAAATTAGCCCAGAATGTGAAAGTTCCGACTTTAATCGGTTTGGACGAAGCAGCGGCTGCCAACGTGATAAAAGAAAATCT
>JAITOO010000222.1 GCA_031289875.1 Flavobacteriaceae bacterium | reverse complement strand
AAATTAAGTATATAACCTTTTATCTTTTCACTAATGAATTTTTTACTTTTTTTAATAAAAGTTTTATGTAATATGAATAATCCATCTTTCCGCGCGATATTAAATAGATATTATCCCTATGTTGAAGTTCTTTTGCCAATAATTTATTTACAATTTCATCCGATAATTCAGGGTATTTAGAAATAAGCACTCTATAAAAATCAAATATAGTATTCCTCATGGTCTGAAATGCCATGGTCATGTTATTTCCATGGATTCTGTAATAATTATAAACTTCATGGGTTTGATGAAAAGAAATTTTTTTACCATAAGTTATATCAATAAGAAACATTCTGTCTTCATATGCTTTAAGGGTTTCGTTGAACAATGTTGCTCCTATTAATGAGGATTTTATAATATACGACATGGGTGGTAAAACCATATTCGTTTCGTCATTAAATTCGTCCAAGAGAAATTTAGTATCAAATGTATTGATGTCTTTTTTAATGTTATATTTTTCATATTCGTTTTTCGTCTTTCCTTCACTATCAACATACATAAAATCCGAAAAAATTATATCCGGACTTTGCTTCTCAATAATTTCAACAATCGTTTTAAATTTATTAGGATGTATGAAATCATCTGAATCTAAAAGTTGAATATAATCCCCTTTGGCAATTTTCATCCCTGAATTTCTAGCGCTTGATAACCCCTTGTTTTTTTGTTTAATATACTTTACCCTTATGTCTTTTTCTGTCCATCTTTGGGATAATTCATTTGTGTTATCAGTGCTTCCATCATTTATAATAATACATTCCCAATGAGAATAAGTTTGTTTTATAAGAGATTCTATACAAGAATCTAAGAAACCTGCCTGATTATAGCAGGGAACAATTATAGATATTAGCGGATGTGTCATATTTTGGTTTTAAAGTTACTTTAATTTCTGCCTCACAGCGCTTTTTCCATTCATTGATGGTCGCATTGAGTTTGATATATTTTTGTTTTTCATTTGTTTGCAATTTTTGCCCACGTATCTTTCAGCGTTACGGTGCGGTTAAACACCAATTTATCAGACGTTGAGTCGTTATCAACAGCAAAATAACCCAACCTCTGGAACTGATATTTATCTCCGGCTTGAGCATTTTTCATGCTCGGCTCGGCAAATCCCTGCATGATTTTCAGCGAATCAGAATTGAGGAAATTCAAATAATCTTCCTCGTGGCTGTCGGGAGCTTCCTCATTGAACAGACGGTCGTAAATCCTGACTTCGACAGGCAGGGCATGAGGCGTGGAAACCCAGTGCAGCGTGCCTTTCACTTTGCGCTGGCTGGCTTCTGTTCCGCTGCCGCTCCTGCTTTCTTCGTCGTAGGTGCAGAAAATGGTCTGAATTTTTCCATCAGAATTTTTCTCTACCGACTCAGCCTTGACAATATATGCGCCTTTCAGTCGGACTTCTTTTCCGATAGACAAACGGAAGAATTTTTTCGGAGCTTCTTCCATAAAATCTTCTCTTTCAATGTACAATTCTCTCGAAAACGGCACTTCTCGATTTCCTGCCTCAAGGTTTTCGGGGTTGTTTTCTACGGTTACGTATTCTTCTTTCCCTTCGGGATAGTTGGTAATGACCACTTTCACAGGGTCAATGACCACCATAACTCTCGGTGCGATTTTGTTCAAATGGTCGCGCACGGTAAATTCGAGCAGAGCCACATCAATGAGGTTGTCTCGTTTGGCAACGCCGACTCTTTCCAAGAAATCTTTAATGGCTTCGGGGGTGTAGCCGCGCCGCCTCATGCCTGAAATGGTCGGCATTCGAGGGTCGTCCCAGCCTGAAACGTGGTTGCCTTCTACCAATCGGAGGAGTTTTCTTTTGCTTGTTATAGTGTAATTTACGTTGAGACGGGCAAATTCCCTTTGTTTGTTTTTTACGTTTCCGTCTTCGTAAACTTGGTCTAAAAACCATTCGTACAGAGGTCTGTGGTTTTCAAACTCTAACGAACACAGAGAGTGCGAAACATGCTCAATATAATCAGACTCGCCGTGTGTCCAATCGTACATCGGGTAGATGTGCCACTCGTTGCCTGTGCGCTGGTGATGTTTGTGCAGAATGCGGTACATCACAGGGTCGCGCATGTGCATATTCGGCGATTTCATATCAATTTTTGCTCGAAGAACATGTGTTCCTTCCTCAAATTCGCCGGCTTTCATTTTTCGGAGCAAAGAGAGATTTTCCTCTACGCTTCGAGAGCGGAACGGGCTTTCGATACCATCTTCAAAAGGCGTTTTTCGCTGTTCGTTGATTTCTTCCGAACTTTGGTCGTCCACGTAGGCTTTACCTTCTTTGACTAATTTTTCTGCCCAGTCGTAGAGTTGCCGAAAATAATCGGAAGCGTAACATTCTTTGTTCCAGTGATAACCGAGCCATTCTATGTCGCGTTTGATGGCATCGACATATTCTTGCGCTTCTTTGGCGGGATTGGTGTCGTCAAAGCGGAGATTGACAGGCGCATGGTATTTTTCGCTCAAGCCGAAATTAATCCAAATAGCTTTGGTATGCCCGATATGAAGGTAGCCGTTAGGCTCGGGCGGAAAGCGGAATCTTAAATTTTGTTTCGGAAAGCCTGCGGCTAAGTCGTCTTCAATAATCTGTTCTAAAAAATTAAGCGGTTTTTTTTCTTCTTCCATGAGTGAAAAATTGATATGCAAATTTACATCTTTTTCCTTCTTTTTCATTATTGAATGTGAAATGATATTGGAAAATTATTTAAACCTTAAAGCTGTTTGAATTTAACAGGGAAGGAATATAATATATTGATTTTCAATTAGAACAGAATCAAACACAGAGTTTGCACAGAGTTTGCACAGAGTTTGCACAGATTTTCGCAAAATTTACAACACTTTGTGTACTCTGCATTTTCTTATTTTTTTGAAAAATTATCTATAAAAATTATTTGAATAAAATTTATAAATATCCGCATATTAACCTAAAACAATTATCTCAACTCCCCAAATTTCGTCCTTTTTTTTAAGAAATATTGAAAAACAACGTATTTTTTATGAAAATAATGAGGAAGACCTGCTTTGCGTTTTTTTAAAAATTTCGGAAACAGGCGATACACAGCAAAATGTGCCCGTACCACAGCCCAACAGTATTTCCAGCCTGAGGCAAAAACAAAGTCCACGCCTGCTGCTCCGTCCAAAAGCAGGCGCAGAAAAATCACTTTCAGCAGTTGTCTTTTTGGCAGATTTTTAATCAGCATCAGCAAATTATTGCGGAAGTTCAAAAAAGTTTTCTGCGGATTGTACGGATTCAACGTTCCGCCTCCGACATGGTACACCTCTGACTGTCCGCAGTAATAAATTTTCCGCCCTGCATTTTTTAACCGCCAGCACAAATCAATTTCTTCCATATGGGCAAAAAAATCGGCATCAAAACCGTTCTGCGCCCAAAAATCTTCCTTTCTTATAAACAGACACGCACCCGTCGCCCAAAAAATTTCGCAAACGTCGTCGTATTGTCCGAAATCTTCTTCCAAACTGAAAAAAATCCGCCCTCGACAAAAAGGATACCCCAAATTATCGATGAAACCGCCGCCTGCGCCTGCAAATTCAAATTTGTTTTTATGAATGTAATTCAAAATCTTAGGCTGCACGGCAGCTATTTGAGGGTTTTCCTCGAAGAGGGAAAGTATCGGCTGAGTCCAGTTTCCGGTTACTGCCACATCTGAATTGAGAAGGCAGTAAATCTCTTCCTGAACGGATTTCAGCCCTTCATTGTAGCCTCCTGCATAACCAAAATTTGCGGCGTTTTGAATGATTTTCACCGAAGGAAAATTCTGTTTCAAATACTCGACGGAATTGTCGGTAGAAGCATTGTCAATCACATAGATAGAAGCGTTGGGAGTGTAATCAATCACTCCTTGTAGAAACTTGTCAAACCATTGTATTCCGTTGTAATTGAGAATGATAGTGGCTAAATTTGATAGTCGATTCCGCTTGTGTATTTCCATCTTTTGTGAGACCAAAGCCAAAGGCTCGGATGTTTTTTTATGTTCTGACTCAGTTCGGTATAAAATTTTTCCACGATTTCGTTTTCACGGAAATTTTTGCCGTCGTCGGGCAGAAGGCGTTTTAGGTGCGCTTCGTATTTTCCGCGCGCGGTCTTGACCATATCGAGGTAGAGAACGGCGTAATTTTTCCGCCGCGTGATTTTGTCATAGCCGTTGAAAGCGGGCGTTTTTCGTCCGAAAAAATCCAACTCATAGTGAATGCGCGTTTTGTGAGGACTTTGGTCTGCAACGAAAAAAAACATATGCGTGCCGTCGGACGGAATTTTCATCATCGTGCGAACAGCGTCTTTTACGGACAGCGGAATCGTGCCGAAACGCGAACGCAATTCGTGTACTTCTTTGTCAAAGAAATTGTTGGCGACTTTTTTGTAAATGGGGTAACGATTTTTTTGAGCCAAATCGGGAGCAATGCCCGCCAGCCATTCCCAGTTGAACATATGCCCGATGAGCAGGACGACATCTTTGCCCTCTTGCCGACACTGTTCGGTGGCTTCCAAGTTGATGAATTTGATGTGGTTGTCGTAATCTTCTTCTTTCATGGAAAAGGTTTTAACCAGTTCAACGAGGAAATCGGAAAAATTTTTATAAAATTGTTTTTCAATGAATTTGCGTTCTTTTTCGGTTTTTTCCGGAAAGGCAATTTGCAAATTTCTCCGAACATTTTTTTTTCGATAGCCTACAATTTGATATACAATAAAATACAAGACATCAGCGATGCCGTACAAGAGGGAAAACGGCAAGCGGGAAACGAGAGTCAGGAAAAAAACCGATATTTTTTTCAAAATGGTAAATTATGGGACAAAAATACTAAATGTTTGTAAACTGTTTAAAATTTATTCAAAAATTACCTCGCAAATTCAACTTCTAAATGCGAGAAAAGTCAGAACAAAGATGCGTAAAAAA
>JAITOO010000221.1 GCA_031289875.1 Flavobacteriaceae bacterium | reverse complement strand
TTCACGGTTTCGAGCAGTTTAGTCAAAATTCTCACGGCAGAAATCTGCAAATTTGTTCCCGGACCAAAAATCTCGTCTGCTCCGCTTTGATACAAAAAGTCGTAATCCTGCTGAGGAATTACGCCTCCGACGACAATCAGCATACCCTCCCTGCCTAATTTTTTGAGTTCTTCCACCACCTGAGGCACTAAGGTTTTATGACCTGCCGCCAGAGAGGAAATTCCCAGCACGTGAACGTCGTTTTCCACTGCCTGCTTGGCAACTTCTGAAGGCGTTTGGAACAGAGGCGCAACGTCCACGTCAAAGCCCATATCCGCATAGGCGGTAGCGACTATTTTTGCGCCGCGATCGTGTCCGTCCTGACCCATCTTTGCCACCATGATACGCGGTCGGCGACCTTCTTCTTCGGCAAATTGGTCTGCCAATTTTCTTGCTTTCTTGAAATCATTATTTTGACTGTTCATCGCATAGACACCTTGAATGGTTTGAATTCTTGCTTTGTATCTTCCGTAAATCTCTTCCATTGCAAAGGAAATTTCTCCCAATGTAGCTCTTCGTCGGGCGGCTTCTATGGAAAGTTCCAACAGGTTTCCCTTTTTTGATTTGGCTGCTTCTGTAATCTTTCCCAAAATTTCTTTCACCGCTTCGTTATCTCTTTCGGTTTTGACTTTATGCAGACGTTCGAGTTGTTTTTTTCGAACCTCCGTATTGTCAATTTCCAAAATCTCGAACATTGCTTGTTTCTGTCTGGTATTAAACCCATTAACTCCAACTATGATGTCTTTGCCATTGTCTATGTTTGCCTGCTTAATGGCGGAAGCTTCCTCAATTCTCATTTTGGGGATGCCGGTTTCGATGGCTTTGGTCATACCTCCCTCTTTTTCAACTTCTTGAATATACTCCCACGCCGTGTCAATCATCTGTTGAGACAGCGATTCTATCATAAAGGAACCGCCTGTAGGGTCTACCACGCGGCATATTTCCGTTTCGTATTGAAGAATCAACTGTGTATTTCTCGCAATGCGGGCAGAATAGTCGGTTGGCAGGGCGATAGCCTCGTCCAGCGCATTGGTGTGCAGAGACTGCGTTCCGCCCAAAGCTGCTGCCAGCGCTTCGATTGCCGTTCTTGTAACGTTGTTGAAAGGTTCTTGCTCTGTCAAACTCCAGCCGGAGGTTTGGCAGTGGGTTCTCAACGCTAAAGATTTTTTGTTTTGAGGATTAAATTCCTGCATCAGTTTTGCCCACACAACTCTTGCTGCGCGCAGTTTGGCGATTTCCACAAAGTGGTTCATTCCGATTGCCCAGAAAAAAGACAGCCGCGGTGCAAATTTATCAACTTCCAAACCTGCCTTGATTCCTGTACGCACGTATTCCAAACCGTCCGCCAGCGTGTAAGCCATTTCCAGTACAGGTGTTGCGCCTGCTTCCTGCATATGGTAGCCTGAAATGGAAATTGAGTTGAATTTCGGGATATATTTTGAGGTGTATTCAAAAATATCTGCAATGATTTTCATCGACGGAGCCGGCGGATAGATATAGGTGTTCCGCACCATAAATTCCTTTAAAACGTCGTTTTGAATAGTTCCGCTGAGTTGTTCCTGTTTCACGCCCTGTTCTTCTGCGGCGGCGATGTAGAATGCCAAAATAGGCAATACCGCTCCATTCATCGTCATGGAAACAGAAATCTGGTCTAAGGGAATGTCTTTGAACAGGATTTTCATATCTTCAATAGAATCAATGGCAACGCCCGCCTTGCCTACGTCTCCGACAACACGTTCATGGTCGGAATCATAGCCTCTGTGAGTTGCCAAATCGAAGGCAACGGAAAGTCCTTTTTGCCCTGCCGCCAAGTTTCTGCGGTAGAAGGCGTTGGATTCTTCGGCAGTGGAAAATCCTGCATACTGGCGGATTGTCCAAGGTTTTTGAACGTACATTGTGGCATAAGGTCCTCTCAAATAAGGTGGGATTCCCGAAGAAAAATCAGTCAGCGGGATGTCTTTGACATCTTGAAAAGAATAGGATTTTTGCATGGACAAACCGTCTTTCTGGAAAACTTCGTTTCCTGATGTGTCTGACGGTTTTACGTCTAATCGAACGGGAATGTTAGTAAAATCAATTTTAGACATAAAAACTATAAATTTTGTGGTGGAACAAAGGTAGTTAAAATTGTTTAAATGTGAATATGATTTTAAACATTAATTTTTTTAGAATTTTTAATTTGACGAATTTATTCCTCAAATATTTGGCTCATAGATGATTAAGGTATGATAATGTTCTGTTTTTACGGGATATTCAAATATTTATGCGTTTGGAGAGAAATGTGCCATTTTGGTTTTTTCATCACATAATCAATGATTTGCGGAGTCATTTTTTTTTGATTGCCCCATTCGGGCTGTAAATACAAAAGCGCATTTTTGTTCACTTTTTCTGATTGTTCTTCGGCAAAAATAAAATCGTGGTGGTTATAAATGATAATTTTCAGTTCATCAGCGCAAGCATAAAGTTCTTCTTTCGGGGGCGAAGTTTTTTTTGGCGAAAGGCAAATCCAGTCAAGTTTTCCGCTCAGCGGATAGGCTCCTGAAGTTTCAATATGAATGGTACAGCCGTAATCTTTCAAATATTCTGTGAGCGGATTCAAGTTCCACATCAAAGGCTCGCCGCCTGTCAAGACAATGGTTTTGGAGTGGGAAGCGGCAATTTTTGCTATTTCTTTTGCCGAGCTGACAGGATGCAAGTCGGGATTCCAGCTTTCTTTCACATCGCACCAATGGCAGCCCACGTCGCATCCGCCGATGCGTATGAAATATGCTGCCGTCCCCGTGTGCCGTCCTTCGCCTTGAATGGTGTAAAAATGCTCCATTATCGGGAGCGCCAAACCTTTTTTCAACTCTGTACTGTTTTTCGTCATCTTAAATTCAATCAAAGTACAAAGGTAGGCATTAATTGAGAATTAAAAACCATGAATTGAAATTAAAACATTGTATAGTTTTATTAATCAGCATGTTACATCATTTTGTATTTGTTGTAACAAATTTTAAGCAAAACAGTCGAAATTTTATAGATGAATTTAATCAAAATTTGAAATTGCTCCAATCTTCTGCTTTTTCTGTTTTTTTGAGAATTTTCCCTTTCTCATTGATAATGAATGTGGTAGGAAATACTATCGGAAGAAGTTCGGGGTCAATCGGGCTGGCGGCTTCATAAACCGGAAAATCGTAATGATTCTCCTGTAAGAATTTCATCACTTCTTTCTGATTGTCTTTCATGTAGATAAGAACAAACTGCGCTTCATTTTTTTTCCGGTTGTAAAGTTTTTGAATACTCGGCATTTCTTCTCGGCAAGGCTCGCACCATGAAGCCCAAAAATTCAGAAAAATTTTTTTTTCTTTGAATGATTGAAAATTTGTGTCGTGCGTGTTAATTCCCTTTAAATCAATATTGTATTGTTCGGAAGTCAGGACTGTTTCCTTCGTCGAAGAAATTTCGCTGTTGGGCAGCTTGCCTTGCAGTTTTTCCAAATAACTGTGCAAAGGCGTAAAAAGCATTGCCAACACAATGATAATGAGAAAGATATTGAAAATATAAATGGGTTTAATTTTCATCGTTGAAATAACTCAATTAATTCATTTGCAATGGATTGTCCTTTGTCTTGATTGTAAAAATTTTGAATATCCAACACAAAGTGGTCGTGAGTATAATTTTCGGGGTCGGCTTTGTATCGTTGCAGAAGCGGTATACAGGCTTTCGGGCGGGGTCCCCAATGGGAAACTTCTTCAAAAGTTTTTGCATTGAACAAAATAGCAATGGGAATTGCCTTTCCTCCATTGGTAAGATATTGATTGATAAGAACTTCGTCTTCATCTCTAAAAAATAATTTAAGTTCTAAATGGTCAGAATTTTCTGCCATTTTATTGATGACCGGCACAATTTGCGCTGCATCGCCGCACCAACCTTCTGAAATTACTAAAATATTGATTTTGTGATTGATAGAATGAAGTTTAGACAAAATATCTTCACTCAAAACCAAAGTTTTTTCAATTCTGTTTATTCTACTGATATTCAGCTTGGTAAAATGAATCCATTCTTTTTCCTTTCCGCTCAAAGAATCAGTATTTTGCTCTGCCCGTTCTTTGATAATTTTTTTATATTCTGAATAAGAAACCGCTTTGTTCCAGTAATTTTCCAAGTTTATAGTGTTGCTTTTCATTTGTAGTTTTAAACTTACTTATAATTTTCTTGTTTTGTTCAACAGCCAAAAATCCGCCAGCGTCCACGCAGCCAGAGCTTCTATAATCGGCACGGCACGCGGAACAACGCAAGGGTCGTGCCTTCCGCGACCTTGAATGTGCGCAAGGTTTCCGTTTTCGTCAATCGTTTGCTGGTCTTTCATAATCGTGGCGACAGGCTTGAAAGCAACTTTGAAAACAATGTCCATTCCATTGGAAATTCCGCCTTGCACGCCCCCCGAATAGTTAGTCAGCGTTTTTCCGTTTTCCGTGAAAATATCGTTATGTTCCGAGCCTTTCATTTTCGTACCTTCAAATCCGCTTCCAATTTCAAAGCCTTTTGCCGCATTGATGCTCATCATCGCATGAGCCAAACGGGCGGAAAGTTTGTCGAAAATAGGCTCGCCCAAACCAACCGGAACGTTCTGTATCAGGCAGGTAACTGTTCCGCCAATGGTGTCTCCCTGCTTTTTTATTTCCATGATTTTTTCAATCATTTTCTCGGCAATTTTCCTGTCGGGACAACGGACGGCATTAGTTTCCGTCTCGGTCAAATCTAAATCATAAATATTTTCAGTCAGCAAGATTTCTCCGACTGAAGACACAAAAGCCTGAATTTTAACGCCGGAAATCAATTGCTTAGCCAACGCTCCGCCCACGACCCAGTTTGCCGTTTCGCGGGCAGACGAACGTCCTCCTCCGCGCGGGTCTCGGATTCCATATTTGTGGAAATAGGAAAAATCCGCATGTGAAGGTCTGAAAATCTGCGTGTTATGTTCATAATCGTTGGATCTCTGATTGGTATTTTTGATGAGGAAGCCAATGGACTGTCCTGTGGTTTTTCCTTCAAAAATTCCTGAAAGGAACTCAACATTATCGTCTTCTTTTCTTTGAGTAACTATTTGAGACTGACCGGGTTTTCTGCGATTGAGTTCGTGCTGGATTTTTTCAAAATCCACCGTCAAACCTGCGGGAAAACCGTCAATCACGCCACCGATAGCCATACCGTGACTCTCCCCAAAAGTGGTTAATTTTAATAATCTTCCTAATTCATTAAACATAGTGGACAAATATAGGAATTTTTTACAGAAATTATAAGAAAAAAATCCCTGTTCTAATCTCGAATCATATCATAAATTCATTGATTTTGATTGATTGAGGAACTCAATAGTGTAATAAAAACAATCAAACGATGCAGGGAAGATTTACCGTTAATTTTTTTCATTTCTTCGCAGGCGCTGTTGTCTGTTCTCGTTTGTAAACGACGGCAGAAACCAAAATGCTGGCTTCGTACAGCAGGTAGAGCGGGGCAGAGGCTACCAGCATTGAAGGAATATCACCCGGCGTGATGAATCCTGCAATCACCAAAACGGCAATCAAAGCATGGCGGCGGTATTTTTTCAAAAATTTTGGAGTCAATAAACCAATGCTTGTCAAAATATAGACAATCACAGGAATGAGAAACACAAAACCCATTCCCAGAACGGTTTGCAGCAAAATTCCGATATAGCTTGACAGGTCGATGTTCACTTTAATAATTTCCGAAATATTAAAGAAATAACCGAACTGCATCGTCAGCGGAGTAACGAAAAAATAGCCGAAACAGCAGCCGAAAATAAACAGAAAATACGTTACCAAAAAAAACGATATTGAGTTTTTCTTTTCGTTGGATTTCAACGCAGGTGCGAAAAATTTCCACATTTCCCATATCACATAAGGAAAAGCGATGATAAATCCGCCGACAAAAGCCACGTAAAATGAAGTGTTCAGTTGTTCAAAAATCCGCCTCACCTGAATCGGGAACTGGTCGGGCATGTGGATAAAATCTTTGTTTGAACCGAAAAAGCGGCTCACAGCATTCATCATCCTGAAACTGATAAAGTCATTTCGAACAGGACCGAAAATAATTTTATCCATCACAAAATGAATGTTATAACCAATGAATGCCGCCCCAATGCAAACTGCCAGTAAAGAACGTAAAATATGTTTACGCAGTACCCCCACATGCACCAAGAAAGGCATTGTGCTTTTATCAACCGGTTCTGTATTTTTATTTTCTGACATCAAGTTTAAATTATTGATTATTAATTAGTTGAATCCATTATCAAGCAAAGTATGCAAGCTGATGATTCCGAAATATTTTTCATCGTCCAAGACAATTAACTGTCCGATATGCAGTTTTTTAATTGTGTCAAAAGCCGTACTTGCCAACTCATTTTTTTGGATTGTTTTCGGGTTTGTCGTCATGATTTCACAAGCCGTAAGCGTATGATAATCAATGTCTTTAGCCAAAGTCCTGCGGAGGTCGCCATCGGTAATCACCCCTAAAACCTTTTCATTTTCCACTACGACGGTGATTCCGTAAGTAGAATAGGATATGGAAGTTATGACAGTTTTCAGATTGTCGGAGAGACGAACCTGCGGCTTGCGGTCGGGTTTTACGAGCTGTTCCACTTTATAAAGAAGTTTTCTTCCGAGCGCACCGCCCGGGTGAAATTTAGCGAAATCTGCGGAAGTGAAATTTCGGGCTTCAATCAAAGCGACAGCCAACGCGTCTCCCAAAGCTATTTGCACGGTGGTGGAAGAGGTAGGGGCGAGATTGTTCGGGTCGGCTTCCTTATTAATATGCGTGTCCAAAACCACATCAGCCAACTCTGCAAGCGGACTTGCCAAGTTGCCCGTCATGACGACAAGCGCAGAAGAATAGGCTTTTAAAAACGGCGCAATATCTTGAATTTCAGCAGATGTACCGCTGTTGGACAGGCAAATCGCTACATCGTCTTTGGAGAGAAGACCCAAATCGCCGTGCTTGGCTTCCGAAGCATGAAGAAATTGCGACGGCGTACCTGTGGAATTGAAAGTTGCGGTCATTTTCTGCGCTACGTGCGCACTTTTTCCGATTCCGCAAATCACAAGTTTTCCTTTCATCTTTAAAATAATTCGGACAGCTTTGACGAAATTTTCGTCCAGACGGCTGCATAGAAATTTCAGTTCTTCTATTTCATTCGAAATAGTTTTTATGCCTGTTTGTAGAATTTTTGCGTTTTCCAAAATATTTTTTTTGTGTTGTGAAAAAAAGTCGTACTTTTAAATGGCAAAATTAAAAAAACAAAACTAAACAAATGAAACCTTTGGATAATAACCTTACATTATCATTAAAAAAATATTTTGGATTTGAAAAATTCAAAGGACCTCAGGAACAGATAATCAAGTCGTTGCTTGACGGCGATAATGTTTTTGTACTGATGCCAACAGGTGGAGGAAAATCCCTTTGCTACCAACTGCCTGCAATCTTATCCGAAGGAACGGCAGTGGTTGTTTCTCCTCTTATCGCGCTGATGAAGAATCAAGTAGATGCCATGCGGGGCATTTCTTCCCATGATGGAATTGCGCATGTGCTGAACTCTTCGTTGAACAAGACGGAAGTGAAAAAGGTGAAAGAAGACATCACATCGGGGATGACAAAATTATTGTATGTTGCGCCTGAATCGCTGATAAAAGAAGAATATTCCGAATTTTTGAACGGTACAAATATTTCGTTTTTTGCGATTGACGAAGCGCATTGCATTTCAGAATGGGGGCATGATTTCCGCCCTGAATATCGAAATCTGAAACATATTATCGAAAAAATCGGCAGCCGCCCGATTATTGCATTGACCGCTACCGCTACGCCGAAAGTGCAGGAAGATATTCAAAAAACGCTCGGAATGATGGACGCACAAGTGTACAAATCTTCGTTCAATCGTCCGAATTTGTTCTACGAAGTACGTTCAAAAATCAATCCTGAAAAACAGATTATCAGATATATAAAGGAAAATCACGGCAAAGCAGGAATTATATATTGTCTGAGCCGAAAAAAAGTAGAAGATTTGGCAGAACTTCTTAAAGTTAATGGAATCAATGCGTTGCCTTATCATGCGGGTTTGGACGGCAAGATGCGTTCTGCTCATCAGGACAGGTTTTTGATGGAAGAAGCTGATGTAATCTGTGCCACAATTGCTTTCGGAATGGGTATTGACAAGCCCGACGTTCGTTTTGTTTTCCATTATGATATGCCGAAAAGCCTCGAAAGCTATTATCAGGAAACAGGGCGTGCGGGGCGCGACGGAGGCGAGGGCTATTGTATTGCTTTTTATGATTATAAGGACATCGAAAAACTGGAAAAATTTTTAGCTTCCAAGCCTGTGTCCGAGCGGGAAGTAGGGGTGCAGTTATTGCAGGAAGTGGTCGGTTATGCAGAAACTTCAATGTCCCGCCGAAAATATTTGCTTCACTATTTTGGGGAAGAATTTGACGAGAAAAACGGTTTGGGCGCAAATATGGACGACAATTCGATACATCCCAAGACGATGATTGACGTGGAAAACGAGATGCAGAAAATTTTGTCCGTAATTAGTCAAACTAACGGAAAATACAAACTCAAAGATTTGGTTTACATAATTATAGGTAAAGAATCCGTCATTACAAAATCGCACAAATTAGCCGATGAAAAATACTTCGGAATTGGAAACGACAAGAGTGAAAATTTTTGGAAATCGGTTATCCGTCAGGCAATTGTCAATGATTTATTGATTAAGGACATCGAAACTTACGGTTTATTGAGCCTTTCTGAAAAGGGAAAAGAATTTATCAAAAAACCGACTTCATTTTTAATTGCAGAAGATGTTAATTTTGAGAAAGAAATTGAGCAGTCCATCAACCCTGTGATGGTGCAGCAGGCAGCAATGTTGAATACGGCTGATAAAAAACTCTTCGACGATTTGAAAAATATTCGCAAAAAAATTGCCATCAAGGTCAATATTCCGCCGTTTGCAGTGTTTCAAGACCCAAGTCTGGAAGATATGGCAATTCAGTATCCTACTACAATTCAAGAACTTGCCAATGTTTTTGGAGTGGGAGAGGGGAAAGCTAAAAAATTTGGAGACGAATTTGTGAAATACATAGCCAAATATGTGGAAGAAAATGATATTATTCGTCCTGATGATTTGGTAATCAGACAGGTAGCCAACAAATCTTCCCACAAGGTTTTTATTATTCAATGTACGGACAGAAAACTCTCGTTCGAGGATATTGCTAAAGCCAAAGACTTGACGATTAACGAATTGTTAGACGAAATGGAAAGTATTGTATATCAAGGAACTAAACTGAATATTGACTATTATGTTAACGAAATCCTTGACGAGGAACAGCAGGAAGAAATTATAGACTTTCTTATGAATTCTGAAACCGATAAAATGTCTGTTTTGCTGGGCGAATTTGGCGAAGACTATTCCGAAGACGAGTTGCGGATTATGAGAATCAAGTTTATCAGTAACGTAGCAAATTAAAAATAGACTAAGATTCGGAAGAATTAACGCTTATTTTTATTGAATATTCAGGTTTTGCCTGTGTATCTGTAAGTTTTTTATTTCCACAGGGATACAATTTTTCCAAAGTGAGGATTTTTCCGTAAAAATTTGCGCTTTTCGACGTTTCTTCTGAATTTTCTGTCGAAAGTAAAAAAGTTATTGGGCGAGAAACAGTACTCATTACCCTGATTTCCACTACGGCGAAACCTTTTCCGTCGGAGGTTCTTTCATCTTTTACCACTCGTACAAAAGTGAAATTTGTTTGATGTTTTTCCGAAAAAACAGTTTCATTTTCTCGCAAACTGATAATATCATCGGAAACTGCAACAGTCTTTGATTCCGGATTTTCTGATTTTAAATCTGTTAATTCAAAGTAAATCCCCTTTTGTGAAGAAGAGCATTGCATAAATAAAATTGAAAACAACATAAATAAAAAAAAAATTTTCATAAAAAAGATTTTCCACTTTTTCACTCAAAAATTATACCTAAAAAAATGAAATTATTTAAACCGTTAATTAATAGAGGCAATACTGATTTACGCAAATTTTACTTTTTTACTTTTATTCTTGAAATTAAAAAAAGAAAAACCAAAAAAAATGTTTTTTTTGGTTTTTCTCCTCTATGAAAAAATTCAAATTTTGTTCCTTACAGTTCTAATGCTCGTCTTATATCGTTGTTCATCAGCAGTTCCGCAGGGTTTTCAACGGCTTCTTTTACAGCGACTAAAAATCCTACGGATTCACGTCCGTCAATAACTCTATGGTCATAAGACAGCGCAAGATACATCATCGGTGCAATCACAATTTGCTTGTTTTTTACAATTGGGCGTTCCACGATGTTGTGCATTCCCAGAATGGCGCTTTGCGGTGGGTTCAGTATTGGAGTGGACATCATTGAGCCGAACACTCCTCCGTTGGTAATGGTGAAAGTTCCGCCTGTCATCTCGTCTAAGGTGATTTTTCCGTCGCGGACTTTTATTGCCAAATCCTTGATGTTCTGTTCTATACTTCTGAACGTCATGGTTTCAGCGTTCCGAAGCACAGGCACCATTAATCCTTTGGGTCCTGAAACAGCGATGCTAATGTCCTGAAAATCGTAGGAAATCTTGTAATCGCCATCTATCATGGAATTTACGTCAGGGAAGAGTTTCAATGCTCGAACGACTGCCAGCGTAAAAAAGGACATGAAGCCCAGCCCAATGTCGTGCTTGTTCTTAAATTCGTCTTTAAATTCGTTTCTGATGCGGAATATCTCGCTCATATCCACTTCGTTGAAGGTTGTGAGCATGGCAGTTTCATTTTTTACGGAGACCAATCTTTCCGCCAATTTTCTTCTCAGGGCAGACATTTTTTTTGTTTCAGAAGACCGCGTTCCGTTTCCTGACGGCGTTCCCATTGATGGAACGGCTTTTACAGCATCTTCTTTGGTAATTCGACCGTCCTTACCTGTTCCTTGAATGGCTGAGGTGGGGATATTTTTTTCTTCCAAAATCTTTTTTGCCGCAGGCGAAGGCGTTCCTGCCGCATAAGTTGCGGGCGCAGGTTTTGGCGTTTCCTGAACGGGTTTCGGCGTTTCTTTTGGATTTTCTTTCTGAGAGTCAGGCGTTTCTGATTTTGCTCCTTCAGGTTTTAGCGCATCAGTATCAATCAGGCAGACCACCTGACCGACTTGTACGGTATCGCCTTCCGATGCTTTCAGCGCTATCACGCCGCTTTGCTCGGCGGGCAGGTCTAAGGTGGCTTTGTCGGAATCAACTTCTGCGATTGTCTGGTCTTTTTCCACATAATCGCCGTCTTTCACCAGCCATGTTGCTATTTCCACTTCCGTAATTGATTCTCCCGGAGAGGGGACTTTCATTTCAAGTATCATGAGAATATTGTTTTTTAATTTTCAGTTATTTTAATTTTACGTATTTCAATAAGATTTTTATTTTTCAATTCATTGACCATCATTTGATATTTTCAAAAACCTTGTTTACCAAAGCATGTTGAATTTTGTGGTATCGCTCATGCGAACCCGGCGACGGCGAGCTGCTCACCGACGGGCAGATGACATCAATATCTAATTTGCGGAAATCTTTGAGAATGTACCACCATGCGCCCATATTTTCAGGTTCTTCCTGTACCCAGATAAATTCTTTTTTATTTTCGTATTTGTCTAAAATTTGATAAATTCTTTCCCAATGTAAAGGATATAACTGTTCCAGACGGACGAGCGCAACGCGTCCTTCGCTCAATTCTTCTTTCTTGGCAAGCAGTTCATAGTACAGTTTTCCCGAACAAAAAACTACGCGGGTAACTTTTTCCGGCTGAGCCGTTGGGTCATCAATCAATTCTTGGAAACTGCCGTTTGCCAATTCTTCCAGCGAGGAGACTGCTTTTGGGTGGCGGAGCAGGACTTTTGGGGAGAAAACAACCAATGGTTTGCGGAAATTGGGAGTTTTCAACTGTCTTCGCAAGGCATGGTAAATATTCGCCGGAGTAGTAGCATTAATTAGGTACATATTTCCGTTGGCACACAGAGACAGATATCTTTCTATCCTTGCGGAGGAATGTTCTGCTCCCTGTCCTTCAAAACCATGAGGGAGAAGCATAACCAAGCCGTTTTGCATTTTCCACTTGTCTTCTGCTGCCGAGATGTATTGGTCGGTAATGATTTGCGCTCCGTTGGCAAAGTCTCCGAATTGTGCTTCCCAAATGGTAAGTCCATAAGGATTGACCATGGCATAACCATATTCGAAGCCCAACACTCCGTACTCGGAAAGCAGGGAGTTATAGACGCTGAATGTTGCTTCTGCACCCAGAGTGTTTAGCGGTACGATTTTTTCTTCGGTATCTTCCGTTTTAATGACCACATGGCGGTGCGAAAATGTTCCGCGTTCCACGTCTTCTCCCGATAGGCGTACATTATGCCCTTCGGTCAGCAAAGTTCCGTATGCTAGTGTTTCCGCCATTCCCCAGTCGATAGGAGCTTTTCTTTCAACCATATCCCGCCGTTGTTTCAGTAGTCTTTGGATTTTGTTGAACAATTTTTTTCCTTCGGGAATTTCAGAAATTTTTTTGCCGATTTCTTTTAGTTTTTCTAAAGGAAAAGTTGTGTCCATAGGGCGAAGCATCGCTTCTTTGGTAACTTTTTCAAAATTCGTCCAGTCTTCCTGCATGAACGGTTCTAACTTGGTGATGGTTGCTTCTTTGGAAGTAGCAAAATCTCTTTCCAGTAAAATGCGGTATTCTTTTTCGTTTTCTGCCAGAGCTTGTGCGCTGATGAGCCCTTCCTGTTCCAGTTTTTCCTTGTAAATTTCTCTCGGATTCGGGTGTTGGGCAATGATTTGATACAACTGCGGTTGAGTAAATCTTGGTTCGTCGCCTTCGTTATGTCCGTATTTTCGATAGCCGAGCAGGTCGATGAAGACATCTTTGTGAAACTTGGCACGATAATCGGCGGCGAAATGCACTGCGTGAATTACGGCTTCGGCGTCGTCGGCATTGACATGGAGAACGGGAGAAAGTGTAACTTTCGCTACGTCAGTACAATAAATGCTTGAACGAGCGTCTAAATAATTAGTTGTGAAGCCGATTTGATTGTTTACGACTAAATGTATCGTTCCGCCCGTCTTGTAACCGTTGAGTGTCATCATCTGAAGTACCTCATACACAATACCTTGTCCTGCCAATGCTGCATCTCCGTGAATGAGAATCGGGAGAACCTTGCTGTAATCTCCATGATATTCGTAGTCTGCTTTTTTTCTTGTAATTCCCTCAACTACAGCATTTACCGTTTCCAAATGAGAGGGGTTTGGCGCTAAGTTGATTTTCACCGTCTTGCCCGAAGCTGTTGTGATGGAATTGGAAGACCCCAAATGGTATTTTACGTCGCCTGAGAAGACAGTTTCGGTGTAGTCTTTTCCTTCAAACTCGGTAAAAATCTGCGAATAGGATTTTCCGAAAATGTTCGCCAGAACGTTCAAGCGTCCTCTATGCGCCATTCCTACAAAAACTTCTTCAACCCCCTGATTTACAGATTGATTGATGATTTCGTCCAAAGCGGGAATCAAGGTTTCTCCGCCTTCTAAAGAAAATCGCTTTTGTCCGACAAATTTTGTGTGCAAAAAGTTTTCAAATGCCACAGCTTGAGAGAGTTTGTCTAAGATGTGCTTTTTCTCGTCCTGACTGAGAGCCGGCTGATTGTCGTTTTTGTTGAGCCATTCTTGAATCCATGCGTGTTCTTCGGGGTGTCTAATGTACATGTATTCTACGCCGATGGAGGTGCAATACATTTTTTCCAAATGATTGATGATGTCTTGCAAAGTACTCTCTTTCAGTCCAATAATGCTTCCTGCTTTGAAAGTTCGGGACAAATCTGTCTGAGAAAGTCCGAAATTTTCTATCGCCAAAGTGGGCGTGTAGGTTCTCCGTTGGCGCACGGGATTGGTGTGCGTGAAGAAATGCCCGCGAACTCTGTAACCATTTATCAGTTCAATGACATGGAACTCTTTTTGTACGTCTTCGGGAATTTCGCTCATTGTTGGAGCAACTTTCGCAAGGCTTGAAGTCTCTGAAACTGTTTTAGTTGGATTGTCATTATACGAAGTGCCGGCAAAATCGAAGCCTTGAAAAAAACTTCGCCAACTGGGCTCTACGCTGTCGGGATATTGAATGTATTTTTGGTATAGCTCTTCCACAAACTCGGAGTGAACTGCATTTAAAAATGAAAACCTGTCCATTTGTTATTTTTTATTTAGATAAAAATTCTCTTATGTTTTGCCTCAAATCTACTAATTTTATAAAGAATTGCAAAAAAATATATCAATTATTTTAAATATCACTGTGTCAATGTAATATGTGGATTTTATTATTTTTCCTTTCCAAATTTTGATTTAATTTGAACGTGAAAATTTGTCGTGAAAATTGATAAATATCATATTTGGTGAAATTTGTTAAGATAAATAAAATTGGGTTTAAAATTTATGACAGAGTTTTGGTTATTGCTATGAGCTGATAGGTTTCATAATTATTTTCTACAATTTCGGCAAAAGCATAAAAAAAGTTGAATTATTAAAAAATAAATGTACTTTTGAAAAAATTATACAAAGTTTAAAATTATGAAAAATATCCTGTTTTCTTTAATTGCATTTTCCCTTGCGGGAATAGCTGCGGCGCAGACACAAGCGCCGGCAATTGAGTGGCAAAAATGTTTGGGCGGAAGTGGTAATGATTATGCTTCTTCCATACAGCAAACTTCCGACGGAGGCTACATTGTTGCAGGCTCTACGTACTCCAACGATGGCAATGTTTCAGGAAATCATGGAAACAGCGATGGCTGGGTAGTAAAATTAAACCCTTCGGGAGAGATAGATTGGCAGAAATGTTTGGGCGGCAGTTCTTACGATAGTGTTTCTTCCATACTCCAAACTTCTGATGGAGGCTATATTGTAGCAGGCTATACGCTCTCCAACGATGGCGATGTTTCAGGAAATCATGGAAACGGCGGAGATGGCTGGGTAGTAAAATTGGACGCTTCGGGAAATTTACTCTGGAAAAAGTGTTTGGGCGGCAGTGATTTGGATGGTTTTTATGAGATACAGCAAACTTCCGACGGAGGCTATATTGTTGCAGGCTCTACAAAATCCAATGACGGCAATGTTTCAGGTAATCATGGAAACAGCGATGGCTGGGTAGTGAGGTTGGATGCTTCGGGAAATTTACTCTGGCAAAAATGTTTGGGCGGAAGCGGTGAAGATTCTGTTTCTTCCATACAGCAAACTTCCGACGGAGGCTACATTGTTGCAGGACACACAGAATCCAACGATGGCGATGTTTCAGGAAATCATGGAGGCGGCGACGGCTGGGTAGTAAAATTGGACGCTTCGGGAAATTTGCTCTGGCAAAAATGTTTGGGCGGAAGCTATGAAGATTATGCTTCCATATGCCAAACTTCCGATGGAGGCTATATTGTTGCAGGCTCTACGTACTCCAACGATGGCGATGTTTCAGGAAATCATGGCGGGAAAGATGGTTGGGTAGTAAAATTAAACCCTTCGGGAGAGATAGATTGGCAGAAATGTTTGGGCGGAAGTAGTAGAGATGATGCTTCTTCCATACAGCAGACTTCCGACGGAGGCTATATTGTTGCAGGTTATACGCACTCCAACGATGGCGATGTTTTAGGCAATCATAGAAACACCGATGGCTGGATAGTAAAATTGGACGCTTCGGGGAATTTACTCTGGCAAAAATGTTTGGGAGGCAGTAGTGAGGATTCTGCTTCTTCCATACAGCAAACTTCCGACGGAGGTTATATTGTTGCAGGCTCTACGAAATCCAATGACGGCGATGTTTCAGGCAATCATGGAGATTATTACTATGATGCATGGGTAGTAAAAATCAGTTTCTGATAATCTGAGTACGGAGGAACTTTCCGTTAATGCAAAAATCGGCTTGTATCCCAATTCTGTAAAAGACATTTTGCATTTCACCTCCAAAGAGCCTATGCTAAAAGCAGAAATCTTCGACCAGAACGGCAGACTGATAAAAACCGCAGAAGTTTTAAACAATCAACTCAATCAAGAATGAGGCATTATTAATTTACTTGTCGGAAAAATTTATACCTTTGAAACCGGATTTCTTATGATTGGCAAACTGAAAAATATCAAATTCCTGCAAATGCTCAAATCGAGGTTGGAAAGCGTTAAAATTCCCATTCTCAATCATATTTCCTTGTACAAAATTCTGGAAATCTATGTTCAGGGACTTGCCAAAGGTGCGTTGGGGGTGCGGGCGGCGACGGCTTCGTGGTATATTTTTGTGAGTATTTTCCCGTTTTTGATTTTCTTTTTGACTTTCATCAGTTATTTGCCCTATTATAAAGAATTACAACAACTTATCTATGATTTTCTGTTGGTGAAACTTCTTCCGCCCAATATTTTTGAACAGGTACACAGTTATATGGACGACCGGATTGTACTGGTAAACCATCACATAAACAGTTCTAACACTTTTCTGTTCATCATTTCTACACTGATGTTCCTCTATTCGTCGGCGAAAGGAGTTAATTTTTTGATTAAAGGGTTCAAATCGGTAAATAACCACGAACCTATTGAACACAAGGGGATTAGGGCTATTTTTCTGGACATTTTCATTGTGCTGTTTTTTTCGGTTTTTCTTTTTGTTGCCCTGATTTTGGTCTATGTAACGGAAATTATTTTTCGTTTTTTCCAAGATTCCTTTTCTTTTGATACAGACAGTTTCCGCCTGATTATCAACACATTCAATTTTGTGTTATCGTTCGTCATTTTCTTTATCGGACTTTGTTTTCTCTACTATTTCGGCAGAACCGCACGGTTAAGTTTTCGGGGAGTAATGTTGGGCGCACTGCTAACGACCTTTCTTTTTTCCATTACGACGTATTTTTTTGGATATTTTATGGCTAACTTCACGCGTTACAACGTGTTGTACGGCTCAATTGGGTCGGTAATCATCATTATGATTTGGATTAACTTGTCTGTAACTTTCACTCTCATCGGTTACGAACTCAATATCGCTCTCAAAAAGGCAAAATCAGAGAACAAGTAAAATAAATTATTGCCGATAAAAACAGATAAAAAATTTCATTGAAATCAAAATGTTTTTTTTATAGCTTAGGGCTTGTCCATAAACAACTCATACATAGCGGTAAATTTATAGAAGCTCTTATTTATTTCAGTAATCCATCTTTTTCTAATATGCGTATTAATGCATTCGTGTATATACTCGCAGATTTTCTTATGCCTCTCAATCTATTTATTCTGTATTCTACCCATTCCATATTGGTTTTCCATACATCTTTATCCAACAGATGGTCGGTAAGGGTTACTTCAACCGTACTGTGTCCCTCCATTCCTCCTGAATAAGTGTAATTAGCCGTTTCGTGAAGGAATAAAGTAAGTCCATTAGGATTATTTGTCTTTATATCTTCTATGTTTAGAGACATAATGTAGTCGAAGCCAAGTTTTAAAATAGTCACATCGGCTTTAACTCCTTTTTCGGAAAACCTTTCAATAATATCTTTTTTCACCTCTTCGAAAAACTCAACCCTCTCTTTTGAGCGTACACCACCATAGCCTACATCATAGGCTATATAAATGGTTAATTCACTTTCAATTTGTTTGTCATACGCTGCTATTTTATTGCTTGCGTATGGCATTCGGCATGATGATAGTAATAACAAAATAGGGAGGACGAAAAAAATGATGTTTTTCATGTTACAGTTATTCTTTTAATTGTTTTTCTTGATAATATCTTCAACTATTAGCTTTGCATCGTCTTTCGCTTGGTTTGCATTTCTTATCGGTCTCAGATCTTGCACGAGATAAGCGCTATATGGCGTATTATCATGAATATCATATATTTTCAAAGATAAACGCGTTACAGTCTTATGATGGTAGTCATCATAAAATTGGCTAAACAAGTTAATTGTCAAGATATGTGATGCACCTGATTTGGCTACCACTTCACCCGGATTCAGGTCAAGTTTACCTTTTATTAAGTAGTCACATTTTATATTTTGGTTGTTGAATTGTTCTTTCAGATTTACGGCTAATTTCGTAGCATAACTTATGTCGTCAGGCATGTCTATTACAATAAATAAATTTTCTATTTTGATTTTGAATAGTGGTCCCCCTCCTGAATCAATCGTACTTTTTCTTGAAATACATCCGGATAAAAACAAGGTAATCAGAAGTATAAACAGTATGTGTTTTTTCATAATTTTAGTAAATTTGAGTTGCAGATGCCTGCCTAAAATTTTAGGCACAAATATAATGAATTTAACAACACCGGCAAACAAATCAATAAAAATTTCTGCGCCTTAGAAAATGTGCTTTTCTGCAGGAATAAAATCATCATAAGTTTTCCCATAGTTTGTTGCTAAATGAAAAATTCATATATTTGCCAATAGAAAATATTTCTAATGGAATCTATTTGCGAAATAAAAGAAATTTACAAATCGTTATATTTGTTTGAAAAGAAATTTCTGGAAAACAACGAAATAACTATCAATGAAGCGTTGGTTCTCTGTTGTTTGAAAGATGAACAGCCCAAAACAGCGGGCGAAATCTGCGAATATATCGGGCTTTCTCATTCCAGAATTTCCAGAATCATCAATTCCGTAGAAGAGAAACAATTAATTTACAGGAAATTAGGCGTGGAAGACAAACGTCAAATGATTTTTGAACTGACAGCCAAAGGCAAAAAAAAAGTAACTATTATGCTGAAAAATAAAATCTCTTTTGAAGATTTCTTGAAATCCCTGAAAATAGAAAACTAAAATTTTTACTCAATCATTTGCTAATAACAAAAATATATAATAGAAAATAATTCACTTATGAAAATTATAATTATAGGAGGTGTTGCAGGAGGAGCTTCTGCCGCCACAAGACTCAGAAGATTAGATGAAAAAGCAGAAATCATTTTGGTGGAAAGAGGCAATTATTTTTCCTATGCCAACTGCGGACTTCCTTACTATATCGGCGGAGTTATTGCAGAACGGGACAACCTCTTCGTGCAGACCGAAAAGGGATTTCAAGACAGATTCAACATCGACACACGAAGCAACTCCGAAGCGTTAAAAATTGACAAAGAAGCCAAACAGGTAACTGTCAAAGATTTAAATACTCAAAAAACTTATTCGGAAAGTTACGACAAACTCGTCATCTCGACAGGAGCAAAACCTTTCGTTCCTCAAATTCAGGGCATCGACGACGAACGGATTTTTACGTTGCGCAACGTTCCCGACACCGACAAAATCAAAAATTACCTCAATCTGCACAAACCGAAAAGAGCCGTCGTAGTCGGTGCAGGTTTTATCGGTTTGGAAATGGCTGAAAATCTGCACGCTGCGGGCGCAGAAGTCTGCATCGTAGAAATGGCTGACCAAGTAATGACTCCCCTTGATTTCTCTATGGCATCTATTGTTCACAATCACTTGAAATCCAAAAATATAGGACTTTTTTTAAACGAAGGCGTACAATATTTTTCATCTTCCGAAAACGGAATTACGCTTCATTTTCAAAGCGGAAAAAGTTTAGAAGCAGATTTAGTCATTTGGTCAATCGGCGTGCGCCCCGAATCGGAAATTGCCAAAGAAGCAGGACTTGAAATCGGCAGTTTCGGAGGCGTCAAAGTCGATGAATTTATGCAAACCTCCGACCCTGATATTTACGCCGTTGGCGATGCGGCAGAGGTTTTCAATCCGATTCTCAACAAAAATATGCTGATTCCGTTGGCGGGTCCCGCGAATAAACAAGGAAGAATTGTTGCAGACAACATTGTGAACGGCAACAGGCTGAAATACAGCGGGTCTATCGGAACTTCCATTGCCAAAATCTTTGACCTCACCGTAGCGGCGGCAGGCACAGCGGAAAAAATCTTGGAAAAAGAGCAAATTCCTCATATTGCGTCGTTTACGCATAGCAGTTCCCACGCTTCTTACTATCCTAATGCTACCAACATGGACATCAAAATTGTTTTTTCTCCTGAAAACGGACGACTATTGAATGCTCAAATTGTTGGTTTTGAAAATGTTGAAAACAGAATCAATATGTTTGCGCAAATCATCAAAGACGGAAAAACCATTTATGATTTGCAGGAAATCGAACATGCTTACGCTCCGCCGTTTTCATCTGCCAAAGATCCCGTGAACATGGCGGGATTCGCTGCTGCAAATGTTTTAGAGGAAAAAGTGAAAAATATTTACTGGCGGGAAATGGAAAAACTTTCAAACGATGACGCTTTCTTTTTGGACGTAAGAACTGCCGATGAATACGTTTTGGGGACAATCAAAAATGCAAAAAATATTCCGCTGGACGAGCTTCGAAATAGAATTTGTGAACTTCCAAAAGACAAAAAAATTGTGATTTTTTGCGCCATCGGATTGAGAGGCTATATTGCTTGCAGAATGCTTGTACAACACAGATTTACAGCAGTTTACAACCTTTCAGGCGGAGTGAAAACCTATAATTATGCCACAAGTGAACAAGGAACGCCTGATTTTAGTTTTAAATCTCATCATTCTGAAAAACAAATAAATACGGAATTTACTTTCCGACAGGAAAATATAATAACTGTCGATGCCTGCGGGCTTCAATGTCCCGGTCCAATTCTGAAACTGAAAAAAAATTACGACGAACTGTCTGAGGGTCAGCAATTAATGATACAAGCCACTGATATGGCTTTTGAAAAAGATGTCAAGTCTTGGAGCAATTCTGCGGGCGCAAAACTCGTTTCTTTAAACAGTCAGGCGGGCATTATTTCTGCCGTAATTGAAAAAAAAGCAAAACAAAAATCTGAGGAAATTTCCGCCAAAGAAAATAAATCTATCATCGTGTTTAGCGATGATTTAGACAAAGCGCTGGCTTCTTTCGTAATTGCCAACGGGGCGGCGGCTACCGGAAAAAAAGTTACTATGTTCTTCACTTTCTGGGGATTAAGCGTTATCAAGAAAAAAGGCGTTTCGGTAAAAAAAGATTTTGTAAGCCGCATGTTCGATTTCATGCTCCCTTCGGGAAGCCAAAGTCTCACCCTCTCCAAAATAAATATGTTCGGCATGGGAGGTCTGATGATGCGCAAAATTATGAAAAATAAAAACATTGAAAGTCTGGAAAGCCTGATACAGCAAGCGATTGATAGCAACATAGAGATGATAGCCTGCACCATGTCCATGGATGTAATGGGCATCAAAAAAGAAGAACTGATAGACCATGCAACACTCGGCGGAGTAGCGGCTTACATCGAAAGAGCCGAACAGTCTGATGTTAATCTGTTCATTTAAAAAGGGAGGATTCATTCCTTCTGTTATAGGTTGTTTTTTGTTACTAAGACGATTATTTTTTTTCTGCTGCAACCGGCTGCCGCTTTTGTAATCGTCTTGAATCGTGATAAATGTAGACGATATTGATCCTTAATCAAAACGCCCGTTTCATGGCATTGTTTTTGTTAAAAAATAAAACCTTGAAGAGTTTTTTGCACATTATATTATTTGTAATTTCAACTAATAAATGCAACTTTGGGTAGAAAAAAAATTAATTTATAGTTGCACTTATAATTTAACTTACTATATTTGCACATTAATTTTTCAATGTACGATATGGATGTAAGCAATGAATGTTTTTTCTCGAACTTTGACGACTACAACAAAATAGGTTTTTTGCTGTGGAAACTTGACAATTATTGGCAACGGGAGTTCAAGAAAAAGTTTGCAGAACTAAAACTTAACTTCACTCACAGTCAGGTGTTGTTGTTGGTGAGCATCATGTGGGGCGAAGCGCACGAGGAGGTGGACATCACCCAGAAAACTCTTTCGGACAAGACGGGCATCGACCCGATGACCACTTCTACGATTCTGAGAACTTTGCAGAAAAAGAAACTCATCAGGCGGAAATTCTACCAAAAAGATTCTCGCATGCATCTGATTTCTCTGACAGAAGAAGGCAAGGGGCTGGTTGGCAAAGCTTTGCAGATTGTTGGGGATTTTAACCATTCTTTTTTCAGTCCGCTGAAAGAACAACAAAAACAATTTCAGGAAAATCTGATAGTTTTGCTCATGAAAGATGACGCTTTCCGCGAACATATAATGGAAAATCACAAAGAAGAATTAAAAAAATACAATAATATAACTTTTTAGAAAAAAAATTTTAGAATATGAAACTCAGAACAATACAAACAGCAGGATTACTTTTTTACGCAACCGCAGCGTTTTTCGCTTCCTGCTCAAACGACCCAAAAGGCGCAGCCGGACAAGGCGCAAGAGGAGCGGCAAATCAAGTGCTGCCTTACCCCGTAAAGGTCATCAGCGTAGGGACAACCGCCTTGCAGACGGACTATCCCGCAACCATCAAAGGAGAACAGGACATCGAAATACGACCAATGGTCGAAGGTTTCATCAAGACCATCAATGTTGATGAAGGTTCTATCGTAAAAAAAGGACAAGTACTGTTCACGCTGGACGCACCGCAGTATCAGCAAAATGTGCTGAATGCTCAGGCAGCTATCAAAACCGCTACCGCCAATGTCAATAATGCCCAAATGGACGTAAATAAAATTACGCCTTTGGTTGAAAAAGGCATTGTCAGCAAATATCAACTCGAAGCTGCCAAATACGCTCTGGAAGCCAGGCAGGCAGCGCTGAACCAAGCGCGCACGGCTTTGGCTATCGCCCAGACCAATCTGTCCTACACGCAAGTTACCAGTCCTGTGAACGGGATTGTCGGCTCTATTCCTTTCCGTATCGGAAGTTTGGTGAGCAGCGCCGGTTCATTAACTACCGTTGCCAATACAACTAACGTTTACGTATATTTTTCTCTGAACGAAAAACAATTGCTTGATTTTTTGAAAGATACGCCAGGCGCTACCCAAGCCGAGAAAATCAGAGGTTCTGAACCTGTACAACTGATATTGTCCGATGGAACGATTTATTCTGAAAAGGGACGAATTGAAACCATCAACGGAATTGTCAATACAGGAACGGGCGCAGCCAATTTCCGCGCAGGATTTCCCAATCCGCAAGGCATTCTCCGAAGCGGCTCTACGGGGGCTGTGCGCGTCAGCAAGACATTGAAAAACGTTATTATCATTCCTCAAAAAGCAACTTTTGAATTGCAGGGACAAACTTTTGTCTATGTTGTAGGAGCAGATAACAAAGTGAAACAACTGACAATAACCGTTACCCCAACACCCGACGGACAGTCTTACGTGGTAAATTCGGGATTGAAAGTCAATGATAAAATTGTGGTGAACGGAATCCAAAACCTGAAAGACGGCACGGAAATTAAACCGCAACTGTAAAAATTTAATTTTTAGTTAATTTATATAATACAAAAAAAGAAACAACACAATGCTGAGAATATTTATTGAAAGACCTGTTCTTTCCACAGTGATTTCAATCGTCATAGTGATTTTGGGAATTTTGGGAGTCATTGCTTTGCCTGTGTCTCAATATCCAGACATTGCTCCGCCAACGGTGAGGGTTACTACCAACTACCCCGGAGCAAATGCCGATGTGGTAATGAAAAGCGTAATTATTCCTTTGGAAGAACAAATCAACGGCGTGGAAAACATGTCTTATATGACCTCTAATGCAGGAAACGACGGTAGCGCCACGATTACGGTATATTTCAAACAGGGAACGAACCCAGATATTGCCTCCGTAAACGTACAAAATCTGGCGGCGCGCGCCAACAGTCTGCTTCCCATCGAAGTTACAAAAATCGGAGTAACCGTGCAGAAAGCGCAGAGCAGCAACATCATGTTTTTGTCTTTGGTGAGTAAAAATACAGATTTTGACCATAAATTTCTTCAAAACTATGCCAATATCAACATCCTTCCTCAAATAAAGAGAATTACAGGGGTGGGAGATGCCAGTGCGAGAGGCGGTTATACCTATACCATGCGTATCTGGATGAAACCCGATATTATGGCAAATTACGGAATTACTCCCAACGATATAACCAATGCGTTGGCAGAACAAAATATAGAAGCTGCACCCGGAAGTTTAGGACAAAACAGCAACCAGACTTTTGAATATACTTTAAAATATACCGGTAGATTAGTCAGCGCCGAGCAGTTTGGAAATATCGTTTTAAAAGCGCTTCCTTCCGGAGCTGTACTCCGGCTAAAAGATGTAGCCGACGTAGAAGTGGGCGGAGAAAGTTATCAAGTTACCTCTACCGTAAACGACTATCCGTCTTTGGTAATTACCGTTGCACAAACTGCCGGTTCTAATGCCCAACAAATCATCAAGGATGTACAAAAAACTTTGGATGAAGCCCAAAAATCTTTCCCTCCGGGAATTGAAGTCGTTTACATGATGAGCGCCAACGATTTCCTGAGTGCATCAATAGAAAAGGTTTTGCATACTTTGATAGAAGCTTTCATCTTGGTTTTCATTGTGGTATTGGTTTTCTTGCAGGATTTACGTTCTACGCTGATTCCTGCGGTTTCCGTACCTGTAGCGATTATCGGAACGTTTTTCTTCCTGCTTCTGTTTGGATTCACCATTAACTTATTAACGCTGTTTGCGTTGGTTCTCGCCATTGGTATCGTGGTGGACGATGCGATAGTCGTCGTCGAGGCAATACACGCCAAAATAGACAGCGGAATTACTGATGCCCGAAAAGCCTCCCTCCATGCAATGGACGAGATTGCGGGCGCAATTGTTTCCATTACGCTAGTGATGTCCGCCGTATTTGTTCCCGTGAGTTTCATTTCAGGAACTTCGGGCGTGTTTTACAAGCAGTTTGGCTTGACTTTGGCGGTTTCCATCATCATATCGGCAATCAACGCTTTGACTTTAAGCCCTGCATTGTGTGCTATTTTCTTAAAACCGCATAAAAAAATGCAGAGAAAAGAAGGTTTCATACAAAAATTGAAAGACGGTTTTAATACTGCTTTTGAGTCCATGACAGAAAAATATAAGAAAACTTTAATCTGGACAGCAAAAGTAAAATGGTCTGCCTTTGCTATTATTTTTCTTTTCTGCGGTCTCTTGTACTTCCTCATCGAAATCACGCCAAAAGACTTTGTGCCGCAGGAAGACAGCGGATTTATCATGAGCGATATTAGTCTGCCTCCTGCTTCTACTTTGGAACAATCTACGGCAATAGCCACACAGGTAAACGACATTGCAAAAAAAATAGACGGTGTTTCTGATGTAGCTCAAATCAACGGCATCAGTTTCATCAGTGGTATCGGTGGAAATTATGCCGTGGTACTGGTAAAATTAAAACCTTGGAATCAACGTAAAGATATCCTTATCAGCAAAGTAGTACAGGAACTCTTTATGAAAACAGGAGGTATTCAAGGTGCAAAAATCATCTTTTTCGGCGCTCCTACTCTTCAAGGATTTGGTCTTTCTAACGGATTTGAGTTTCAAATGCAGGACAGAACCGGAGGAGATGTCAATAAGTTTTTTGAAGTAACCGGCAAATTCTTAGGTGCATTAAATCAACGCCCTGAAATCATGTATGCTACTACTTCATTTAACCCTAATTATCCCCAATATCAAATCATTGTAGATGTGCCTAAGGTAAAACAGGCAGGATTGGCAGTAACCGATGTCCTTTCTTCGCTGCAAGGCTATATCGGAGGAATGTACGTTTCCAACTACAATGAATTTGGTAAGCAACTGAAAGTAATGTTACAAGCCGATGCTAAATATCGAAAAAATGTGGAAGACCTGAACGGTATGTATGTAAGAACCAGCGCCGGAGAAATGGCGCCTATTTCAAGTTTCATTACTTTAAAGAAAATATACGGACCTCAATTTTTACAACGGTTCAACATGTACCAATCTATGGCGATACAAGGCGCTCCTAAACCCGGGTACAGTCCCGGAGACGCCATAAAGGCAGTGGAAGAAGTTGCCGCCCAAACCCTGCCTCAAGGATATTCGTTTGAATATTCCGGAATGACAAGGGAACAAGTGCAAAACAGTGGTTCACAGACTATGTTTATTTTCTTGTTGTGTTTAATCTTTGTATATTTCTTGCTTTGCGCCTTATACGAAAGTTACATTCTGCCGTTGTCCGTTTTGGCTTCCCTGCCTATCGGTATTGCAGGAGCGTTTCTCTTCGCCAAAATATTCGGCGTTACCAACAATATCTACCTGCAAATCAGTTTAATAATGCTGATAGGTTTACTGGCTAAGAACTCCATTTTGATAGTAGAGTACGCCATTCAAAGAAGACAGAGAGGAATGTCCATTACGGAGTCTGCCATCAACGGTGCAGAAGCGCGTTTACGACCTATTTTGATGACCTCTTTTGCTTTCATTTTCGGGCTGCTGCCGTTAGCCGTAGCTTCGGGCGCAGGCGCAGTCGGTAACCGCTCTATCGGTATTGCAGCCATCGGAGGCATGTTGATAGGTACTTTCATTGGTCTTCTTGTAACTCCTATGCTGTTTGTAATTTTCCAGAACTTGCAAGAAAAAGTAACTTCCAAACCTGCTGTAATTAAAGATGAAAGAATAAATGATGATAATGACGATGATAATTTATAATTGTAAATCAAAAACATTGAGAATGAAAACCAAATTTTTTCATATATCCGCATTTGCCCTATTAACTTTGTCGGTAACTTCGTGCATAACAGCAAAATACGAAACGCCTGCCGACATTACGGACAACCGATTGTATCGAGACATGAATGTGCAGGATACGACTACGATTGCCGACATTCCCTGGCGGGAATATTTCAAAGATGCCAACCTTCAAAACTTGATTGAAGAGGGACTTAACAACAACTACGATTTGCAGATTGCCAACGCCCGAATTAAACAGGCAGAAGCCAATTTGTCCGTTGCCAAGCTCGGTTATCTGCCCACGCTCAACGCTCGGGCAAGCGTTTCTCCGAGTCGTTTGAACGCTGCGCAGACAAAAGGATTTCCAACCAATTCTACTTCTTACGAACTCGCCGCTTCGGCAAGTTGGGAAGCCGACATTTGGGGGAAAATCACAAGCGCAAAAAAAGCTGCAATGGCTTCTTACCTCCAAACCGACGCTTACAAAAGAGTAGTGCAGACAGCTCTAATCGCCAATATAGCAAATAGTTATTACAATTTGATAGCGTTAGACAAACAGTTGGAAATTACACAAAATACCATTAAATTATTGCAGGACAATGTGGAAACGATGAAATATCTGGCTGATGCCGACATCATCACCAATGCCGCAGTAGAGCAGAGTAAGGCGCTGGCTTACGCCACGCAGGTCAGCGTTCCCGACCTGGAAGCAAATATCAAAACGCTGGAAAACACCATCTGCTTGATGATGGGAATATCGCCGAGTTCTATTGCCCGTTCATCTATTGATTATCAATCCGTTCCGTCTGAACTAAAATACGGCGTTCCTGCGCAATTATTGTCTAAACGTCCTGATGTGATGATGCAGGAATACGCTTATAGAACTTCCTTTGAAAATACCAACATTGCAAAAGCCTCGTTGTATCCGTCTTTGACATTAACCGGCTCGGCAGGATATTCGACCGTCAATTCTCTTTCTCACTTTTTTGACGCTTCCAATCTGTTTGCCAATTTGGTCGCAGGTTTGACACAACCGATTTTCAATCAGGGAAAATTGAAAAACCAATTGAAAATGGCTCAAGCACAGCAGGAAGAAGCTCTGCTAAACTTTAAAAGCGCTGTGTTGAATGCCGGTTCAGAGGTTTCCAATGCGTTGTATTCTTATCAGCAGGCGCGAAGCAAAGACAAAAACAGAACACTCCAAATCGAATCTTTGCAAAAATCCGTTGATTTTACAAAAGAACTGCTGCTTTACAGCAATGCTAACTATACCGAAGTTTTAAATGCCGAACAGAATTTGCTAAGCGCAAAACTGGGTCAAGTGAACGATAAATTGCAGCAATTACAAGCTGCCGTAAACCTTTACAGAGCTTTGGGCGGCGGAGCAGAGTAGTT
>JAITOO010000219.1 GCA_031289875.1 Flavobacteriaceae bacterium | reverse complement strand
ATAAATTGGAACACTGAATATCAATGCCTGAAATCCATATTATTTTACTCTACTCAAAAAATTAATTTTTCACCAGCAGGCGGAATCCTTCGCCGTGAATATTGACGATTTCTACATTTTCGTCATTTCTCAGCAATTTTCGGATTTTGGCAATATAAACATCCATACTTCTGGAAGTGAAATAGTTATCGTTATGCCAGATTTTGGTCAAGGCTTCTTCTCTCGGCATTAAATCGTTTTTGTATCTGCACAGGAGTTTGAGCAGTTCGTTTTCTTTCGGCGAGAGTTTATAAAGTTTCCCACCGACTTCGAGTTGGCGCAGTTTGGTGTTGAGTTTGAAATTTGAAATTTCGTAAATTTCCTTGTCGGCGTTTTCTGCGCTGTCCGAAATGCCTCCGTTATTCCTCAGCAGCACAGCATTGATTTTGTACAAAAGCACTTCCGTGTCGAACGGCTTGGTGATGTAATCGTCTGCTCCGAGCTTGTATCCGGTCAAAATGTCTTCCCGCATATTCCTCGCCGTGAGGAACATAATCGGCATATCGGGGTTAATATCTACAATTTCTTTTGCCAGCGCAAAGCCGTCCTTTTTGGGCATCATCACGTCCAGCAGGCAGAGGTCGAAAGTGTCTGCCTTGAATTTTTCCAGTCCGTCTTCGCCGTCGATGGCGTGGGTAACGTCGTAATCGTTAAGGGTAAGGTAATCTTTCAGCACTGCTCCGAAACTGGGGTCGTCTTCGACTAATAATAATTTTACTTTTTTGTTCATTTTTCTTGATTTAACGGCAAGGTTACGGTGAAAGTCGTGCCACGATTCAATTTACTGGCAACTTTAACCGTTCCCTTGTGCAAGTTAATAATATTTTTTACATACGCCAAACCTAATCCGTGTCCTTTGACATTATGAATGTTGCCGGTTTCTTCTCTGTAAAATTTCTCGAATATTTTTTTCAGTATGTTTTCCGGTATCCCTTTTCCTTTATCGGAAAATTCAACTATATAATTGTTTTTGTTGTCGTTATAAGTTTTCAATGTAATTTCCGGCATTTCGGGAGAATATTTGTTGGCGTTGTCCAGAATGTTCACAAAAGCGTTGGTCAGGTGGAAGCCGTCCACCTGAGAAACATGTTTTTCGGCAGTGTAAATTTCGATGATTTTTCCGCCGCGCTGCTCCACTTGTACGCGGATTGTCTTCACGCTGTTTTTCAGCACCTCGCGCAAATCGGTTTCTTCGCAGTGCATTTCGAGCTGGTTTCTTTCGAGTTTTGACATTCTCAAGACCATTTCGACTTGCTTTTTCATTCGTTCGTTTTCTTGTTTGATGAGAGAGGTATAAAAACCCATTCTCCCGCTGTCTGCCTGCACTTTGGGAGAATTTAACGCATCTGTGGCGATGTTGATTGTCGCAATCGGCGTTTTAAACTCGTGAGACATGTTGTTGATGAAATCCGTTTTGATGTCTGCAATCCGCTTCTGTTGAGACATATAGTAAATGGAAGCGATGTAAATGGCGATGATAATCAATGTGGAAGCGAAGGTCAGCGCAATGGCTCCGATAATCGGATTCAGAACGGAATATTGCTTGTTCGGAAAATAAACGGAAAGGTAATATTCTGCGTTGTCTTTGCCGTCGGAGAAAAGAACCACGTTGTAATTTTGTCTCGGACGGCTGCTCAAAATAAAATCTTCACTGTGTATTTTGGTGAGTTTCAATGCTTTGTTCAGGAGACCCGATTTGAAATCAATGTTAATATCCTGCTTTTTCAACTCTTCTCTTACAATGGAATCGATGAGGCTGACATTTACTCTCGACTCAATTCTCATTTGATTGACACTTAATCTTGCAAATTCGTCAAGCGTGAATTTCGGGCTGCTGATGGTATTTTCAATTTGGGCTTCTATCGGTTTAAACGCTTGAATTTGAGAATCTTTTTTGACTTTCAAAACTCCCTCGTCGGTCAAAAGATTGGTGATTTTCAGCGTATCTTTTTGAGAAAAGGGAATCGCCAGCGGTTTTTTGTTGATGATGTTCTTTTTATAAATAATGTATTGCACTGACTGTGAGTCGATAATGTTCATGACTGTTTGTACGGTGCTGGAATCTTTCTGTGCGTTGATATTTTGATAAAAATTATTGAATGGTTTGTAGAACTTGTTGATTTCGTAAGTATTAATTCTTGTAGAAGAACTGCCCAAAGCTTTGTAAACTCGAGCAGAAAAATTTTCTTCGCCGGCGTCAATCGCCTGTTTGAGCCAAAAGACCTGCAACCCGATGAAAACAATCAGGGAAATGGTCATCAATGCCGTTAAAATAGGAATAAACCGTTTATTCATGGTGCAAAGTTACGGATTTTGCCGGTGCAAAACCGAGAGTTAATGGTTTTCAACTCTTTATATAACGAAAAAAATCGGTTTTAATTTTGTAAAAAAGACGATTTTTTTTAACTCATTGCCTGTTGCAATTCTTCCGAGATTTCCATATTGTGGAAAACGTGCTGTATATCGTCGTCGTCCTCAAATTTTTCAATCATTTTCATGACGGTCTGCGCCTGTTCCGGCGGAAGACTTTTGGTGGTATTCGGAAATCTCTGTAATTCAGCGCTTTTGGGTTCAATTCCAAGTTCTTCAAACTTGTGGCTCACCGCCCCGAAATCTTCAAATGAAGAAGTGATGATGATTTCGCCCTCATCTTCTTCGATTTCTTCTGCGCCTGCATCAATCATCTCTAATTCAAAGTCTTCCCAATCAAGTTTAATGGCGGCTCTATCAATGGTAAAAATTCCTTTTCGGTCGAAAATAAAAGCGAGTTCTCCGTTTTTTCCAAGATTTCCGTCAAATTTATTAAAAATCGCCCGCACATTGGCAACGGTGCGCGTGGAGTTGTTGGTGGTACATTCCAAAAATACGGCAATGCCGCCCGGAGCGTAACCTTCGTAAGTAATTTCGTCGTACTGCTCTGCATCTGCGCCTGAAGCTTTTTTAATGGCTCTTTCGACATTGTCTTTCGGCATGTTCACGCCTTTGGCGTTTAAAAGGCAGCGGCGCAAGGCAGGATTGGATTCGGGGTGGATACCGCCCGTTTTCACGGCGATGGCAATTTCTCTTCCAATGCGGCTAAATTGCTTAGCCATTCTGTCCCAGCGGGCAAATTTGGTAGCTTTTCTATATTCAAATGCGCGTCCCATAACTTTTAAATTCTTTGTAAAATTTGTAACTGCAAAAATAATTTTTTTTCGTTGGATATAAAAATGTTTGTTGCCTCTTATTTTAATCCCTCTTTTTGACCGTTTTGAAATTCCGTAATTACTCCAACAACTCTTTCGGGATTTTGCACACAGGAATCGGGTTTATTTTGTGCTGTGCGATTTGGTTGAGGCGGTTGTAAATCTCAAAAACTTCTTTCTGCCGCCCCGAAAAGTCCGCAGCCTTGTGCGTTTCATGCACGCTCATAGCCCATTCCAACTCAGGATAGCTTGCTCCGATTTGGTCTTCGTCCGAGCGGTCGTCGCCCCACAGCCCGTCGGTCGGTTTGGCTTTCTGAATGCTTTCTGCCACGCCCAGTTCTTTGGCAATTTCATAGACTTGGCTTTTCATCAAGTCTGCAATAGGACTGATGTCCACGCCGCCGTCGCCGTATTTTGTGAAAAATCCCACACCGAAATCTTCCACTTTGTTGCCCGTTCCGATGACCAAATATTTGTACAAACCCGCGTAATAATACAAGGTCGCCATGCGCAGACGCGAACGCGTATTTGCAAGCGAAAGCCTGTTATTTTGGTGATTATCATCAACTTGAAGAGCTGCTGCGATACTGTCAAAAGTGTTTGTCAAATCTATTTTTTTCTCACTGACGTTTTCGAATTTCTCCGTCAATCGCTTGATATGTTCCTGTGCGCGGGTAATTTGGTCTTCGGGCTGATAAATCGGCATTTCAAGCAGAAGCGTCGGCGCACCCGTCAGGGAAGCGAGCGTGGAAACCACTGCAGAATCAATGCCTCCCGAAACGCCAACCACGAAACCTGCCGTGCCTGACTGCGTGTGATATTTTTTTAACCAATGGACTATGTAAGAAATTACTTTTATTGTGTTCATAATTTGTATCTTTGCTCTCAAAATTGAGTGTAAAGATAATGAAGTTTCTTAAATTTTCGTTTTTTTTCTTGATGATATTGTTCTTCGGGTGTTCTGAAGAAAAAAAGGAAAAAAATTTTGACGTTGATGTGAATAATATCGGGGTTAATTTTCAAATGATTGACATCTCTAAAGATTTTTATAATTACAATCTTTCGATTGCAGATTTCAAAAAAAAATATCCGTTTTTCTTGGACGCGGATATTTCCGAAGCGCAGTACAACAAACAACGCAGCGATACGCTGGAAGTTAATATCTACAAACAGATTCAGCAAAAAGTTGATAACAACAAAATTAAAACGGACTTGACGGATTTGTTTCGGCACATCAAATATTATTACCCTGATTTTAAAGAACCTGCGGTATTTTTATATTCGTCTTTTTGTCAAGATTATTTGAATCCCGTAACTTATGTTCCCGAAAAAAATTATTTGTTTATTGCAACAGACTGCTTTCTCGGCGACCGCAACCGCTATTACGATATTATGCGGATTGATTATTATCTGCAAAAAACGATGTCTCAGCCTTATTTATCGTCGAAAACAGCGAGAGAAATCGCCAAAACATTTGTATCTAAAAACCTGCAATCTCAGAATTTTCTCTCTTTGATGATTTACGAAGGAAAAATTCTCACTTTAATAGACGCTTTTCTGCCCAACATTCCCGACGAATACAAAATCGGTTACACCCAACCACAGATAGATTGGGCGAAGGAAAATGAATTTCAAGTTTGGCAATATTTCGTGCAGAACAATTACGTTTTCAGCGATAACACAGCCTTGGGCGAACGATTTTTATCTATTGCGCCGTTTTCAAAGTTTTACAACAACATCGACCAACAAAGCCCCGGACAAATCGGCTGCTGGATCGGCTGGCAGATTTGCCTGAAATATCTGTTGCAAAATTCTGAGACGAAATTGCAGGACATGATTAAAAATCCGAATGCAGAAGAAATTTTCGCTCAGTCAAAATATAAACCGAAAGAAACTGATAATGAGAAAGATTCCTCACAAATCGACTCAAAAAACGACAACCCAACCATAGAAAAAAACACTCAAAAAGAGAAAAATGAAACAGTCGGAAATTAATTTCAATATAGAATTAGACGAAAATCATATTCCTGAAAAAATCGTTTGGGCAGCGCCCGACGGCGGCGTGGTCGGTGCAGAAACCCAAGCGGTGATGCTCTCCGTATGGGACGGCGGCGCACAGGAAGCTCTGCGCATTGACCTGTGGACAAAAGAAATGCCTGTGGACGAGATGAAACGCTTTTTTCATCAGATTTTTCTTTCAATGGGAGACTCTTACCAAAGCGCTACCGGCGAGGAAGATGTCGCCGACGAAATACGCAAATTTGCAGAATATTTTGCCGACCGCAGCGGAATTAAGATGTAAAATTACTGCTTTCGTTTCAAGTCGTATCCATACCT
>JAITOO010000218.1 GCA_031289875.1 Flavobacteriaceae bacterium | reverse complement strand
AAGATTCAATAAATCAACTCTGTATCTCTCCAAAAAGGAATAATCTAATTTTTCGATTTCTTCTATGGAAGTTCCTATTGAATTAAAAATTTCAGGCAGTTTTTTATTGCTGCCTTTTTTTAATACAAAACCTAATCCATGGTCGGTATTCAACACAAAAACAGTGAGTTCCGGATGATTTTTCCGCAGATAAACGATGGTTTTCCACACGTCGCCGTTCCAAATATTTTTCCATTTTTTGTGTGTGCCTAATTGTTTTCTTGCATTATCAATGCTTTCTGCCGGATAGGCAGCTATCTCGTCCAACGGATTGCAATCGTGCAGCACGATAATTGCCTCATTAGTAGAATATTGCAAGACGTTCAAAGTGTCTTTTAAAGATTGTCGGAAAGTATGCAAACCATCAATAAAGGCTAAATCAATGGGAGTTTTTTTCAACATATCCGCTTGATTTTTAAAAAAATCATCGCTTGTTATTTCAAAAAATTTATTTTTAAAATTATTGGGATTTTTTAAAATGTACCTCCATTTTTTAATAATACTGAAATTGAAATAGGGGTCAACGGCAAATCTCCTTTTTGCCCCTTTGATATTGAAAAGGCATTTTCCTCGATTTACTCCTATTTCCAGATAGTTAGTCGTATCTTTTACCTTAATGATATGGTTAAGAATCTCAATTCTTGTTTTCATTAACTTTTGCTTTATCAATATATTTATTATAACTTTACAAAAAGTAAAAATATTGTGCAAATGACCAAAGTTGCAAGCATAATAGTTGCTTATAACGGTGAAAAATGGATAAGACATTGCTTGGACTCCTTGTTGCAGTCGAGTTTTCAAACGGATATTTTTGTGATAGATAACGCTTCGGCAGACCTCACAACTAACATCATCAAAGACGAATATTTAGATGTAACTCTTTTTAAATCAGAAGAAAATTTTGGATTTGGTAAGGCTAATAATCTAATGTTTGAACGTTTGTACAAGGTAAATTATGATTATTTTTTCCTTCTCAATCAAGATGCTTGGGTGGAAAAAAATTGTATTTATCAACTCGTTGATTTTATGGAAAAATATCCGGAATATGGCATTTTAAGTCCTTTGCATTATAATAAAAATTTTTCGGAAATTGATTTTAATTTCAAAGAATATTTATCCAAAGGAAAGAAAATCAACGAAATAGAAAATGTTCCATTTGTGAATGCAGCAGCGTGGCTGCTTAGCAAGTCATGCTTGGAAAAAGTCGGTTTGTTCAATCCTTATTTTCGTCATTACGGAGAAGATAGAAATTATTGTAATCGCGTTGAGTATAAAGGTTTTAAAATAGGAATTTTATCGAAGGCAAAAGCCAATCACGACCGAAACAGAGTTACCGATTTAAATAAAATCATTAAATTAGCCGAAATAAAATTGAATTGTATTTTGCTGAATCCCGGAAATAATTTTATTACTGCCTGCCTAAATGCCTTGAAAAATGTCTTTGGCATCCCGAAATATTTTCATAAAACACTGCCTTTCAGTCAAGTAGTTGAGATTTTTTTACGTTTGTCGAAACATTATGCCGAATTGTTTTTTTCTTCTGAAATAAGGAAAAACAGAAAAGCTCAAAAAGAAGATGCCTTTTTAATCAAAGAATAATAATGGGAGTAATTGCAAGGCAGGGGGTTAAATACGGAATTGTCAGTTATCTGAGTTTTTTGCTCGGTACGGTCTCTACAATTTTCATATATCCATATGATACTGAGTTTCTTGGACAAATTCGTTTCATTCAGCCGTCGGCGGAAATCATCTATCCTTTTGTGGTTTTTGGGCTGAGCTACGCCAATATCCGTTTTCACCAAAGATTTAAGGCTCAGAATCAGCAAATTGACTTTTTGTGGTTTTCAGTGAAATGCTTGGCGGTTAATTTTGCCGCTATTGCATTGATATATTGCCTGTTAGCGGCTTTATTTCCACGCATTGCCCTATCAGATTCATGGCAGATGAGGCAGTTTGTGCTTCCTGCTGTTTTGTTTCTGGCTGTAACTCAGCTTTTTGCACGCTATATTTCCAATTTAAAAAGAGTGGCAATAACGGGAATTTTTGAGAATTTTTTTCCCAAGTTAGGTTCGCTCACAGCATTTCTGCTCTTCGTTTACTTGGGTTTTTCACTGAAATTTTCGCTCTACATTTTCATCGCATTTTTTGCGCTGGCAGCGGTAGGGCTGGGGTTCTATTTTTTTCGTTTGAACAAAGACCGTAAAAGCGGAAGTATGAGCATGTTAGACGACAAAAAATTCCGTTCGGAACTGTTTTTTTTCTGTTTGTTTTCTTTGCTCGGAAACGTCGGAAATCAGTGGGCGTTGCGGATTGATAATTTCATGATTGCAGAACTGATTGATTATAAGCAAAATGGAATTTATTCCATTTTGATGTCCATTGTCGGATTTTTGACTGTTCCGCTGCTGGGGATTTATGCCATTTCAGGACCTGTGATTGTGGAAAAGCTGGAAAACAATAAGTTAGAAGACTTGAATCAATTTTACCGGAAAGTTTCAAAATTTTTGTTTTTGTTCGGAATGGTGTTGTTAGCCTGCATTTTCGCAGGAATGGACTCTCTTTTTGCTCTGATGAAAAACGGTCAAGACTTGCTTAATGCCAAATCGGTCGTTTACATTCTCGGTTCTGCTACGCTTTTTGATTTGGCAACAGGCTTTAACAGTCAGATTATCAGTTACTCCAAGCATTACCGATTCAATATTTACGCTTTGCTGTTTTTGGCGGTGATAACGGTTTCGCTCAACTGGCTTTTCATTGTGCATTTCAAATGGGGAATTGAAGGCGTGGCTTGGGCGACCGCAATTTCGCTTACGTTATTTAATGTTATCAAGTTGATTTTCAATTATAAAAAGTTTGGAATTTATCCATTCAGCAAAATCTATATCAACATTTTAGCAGTGGGAGTTTTCAGCGTTTTTCTCGCTTGGTTTCTACCTGATTTTAAAAATATTTTTTTTAACCTTATCTTTAAACCAAGTATAGTAATTATTTTCTTTCTCATTAGTAACCTGTTTTTTAAATTCATTTCTTTCAAGGAAATTTTAAATACAAATCTAAAAACTTTTTTAACAGGAAAGAAATAGTGTTTGTTAAGTCTAAAATACCAAAAACATAAGTTGTAAACATTTCATAATCAATAAATTAAAAATCCTATTCCATTATTAACTTGACAATAGTCGCCGATGATAATTAATGATATTGAGAATGAAGAAGTTATATTTTGAAAAAACAATTTAAGGTTTACGCAAAAGTTAAAAAAACATAAAATTTGGAAACCTGAAAATAATTTAACGTACTTTTGTTGCTGTTTAGAATGCAAATGAAACTATTTATTACCGCCATAATGTGTTTTTTCTCGCTGGCTATTTTTTCGCAAGACAGAAAATTAATCAAAGGAAAAGTTTTTGTGAACGAGCCTGACGAGTTGCTTTCCAATATTTACGTTACCAACAAAACCGCAAAATATACCACTGTTACCGATATTATCGGAAATTATGCGTTGGAAGCAAAGAAAGGAGATACGCTTGTTTTTCAAGGATTTAACGTGCAAAATCGCACACTTTTAGTTACTCGGACGATGGAAAATTACGGATTTATGACGGTGCATTTGGACATCAAAGAACGCATGATTGCAGGCGTAAACGTCTTTCCCAAAATAACAGGAAATCTGGAACTTGATGTGAAGCGCCTGCCGGACATGAACTTGCAGAACAAACTTATGGCTAAACTTGGCGATTTGATGCCGACACAGAAACTCGACGGCAGCACTGACGTGAATACCGAAGCGCAAAAAGCGGCAGCCATAAAAATCGGCATTGATGGAATTTTAGACGTACTTTCCGGCAATGCCAAACGTAAAGAACGACTGTTAGCTTATGAAAATCAATTAAATGCGGTTAAAATTATTCGAGGATATTTCGGCGACGAATATTTTGTCGGGATAGGCTTGGACAAGTCCGAAATAGATGATTTTATACTTTATACCTATCTAAATCAAGAAGTTGATTATCTTTACCGAATCCAAAATTATTTTCAAATTTTGCGCGTTTTCGATAAAACTGTAATAGCGTTCAAGGCTCGAAAATCTCAGAACAAAATCACGCCCAAAATCGGCGGACAGTATTTTTCCGAAGAGAAATAAAAACAGAAAGAAAGAGAGGATTGATTTACCAACGAAAATCCGGCTGAAAGTCCGACATTAAACGGTTCATAAGTACAGTCTTTTTGAGAAAAGTTTATAAATAAATTGATATATTTGCATGATGAGTTTTATACGAAATTATAATTAAATGAAATTCAAACTCTTGTTGTTGCTGTTATTTACCTGCGGAATAGTCTTTTCGCAAGTATTGCCGCCCCATCCGCCTCAAAATCCGAATGCCAAAAAAATCACTTTGGTCAATGCCGATTTGGAGGAAGTGAACGAAAAGGTTTTTGACGGCAACATGGTCTATTCTGGCAATGTGATTGCCGAACACGAAACTTCCAGAATCCAAGCCGATTCCGTGATTTATTTTCAAGACAAAAATTTCGTTGAAGCGAGGGGAAATGTCCATTTTACCGATAAAAATTCCGTATTGGATTGTAAGATACTTACTTACGATGCCATGACCAAAATGGCGGTTGCTTATGACAATGTAAAACTCGTTACGCCGGAACAAGTTATTGAAACTCAAAAACTTCAATACGATACCAACAGCGATGTGGCTTTTTTCGATAATTGGGGAACTGTTACGCGCAACAATTCCACCACCCACACCAAAGTTGGGAAATATTTTGTCAAAGAAGACCGAATTGAGTTGGGAACAAGTTCTACATTAGAATCTCCCAACTACAAAATCGAGGGAGACAACATCAAATTCAACAACAAAACAAGCGTTGCCGATTTCAAAAGTTTCACTCGAATTACAAACAAAAAAGATTATACTCAATACGTTACAGCAAAAGAAGGAACGTACAACACCAACACCAAAGAATCTTTTCTGACTCAAGACGGACACGTTTATTATCAAGGCAAGATTTTGACAGGCGATACGCTGTATTTCAATGAAATAACAGGCTTCGGGAAAGGAAAAGGCAATGTCAAATTGGATGACCCGAAAGAAAACCGCTATCTTATTGGCGGCTACGGCGAAGTCTTTCGTTTTCAGGATTCTGCGATGGTTACAAAACGTCCGTACATGGTCAAAGTCCTGCAAAAAGACAGCATTTACATGTATTCCGACACACTGCTTGCCGTGCAGGACAAGGATAAAAAATCCATTATCAGAGGTTTTTACAATGGTCGGCTGTTCAAGTCAAACATGTCCGGAAAAAGCGATTCTCTGATTTACCGAGAAACCATCGGGCAAATTGATTTTTACAAAAATCCGATTTTCTGGGCGCACAACGGACGGCAGTTCACCGCCGACACGATTACGGCTTACTTAAATCCCAAGTCTCAGTCGATGGACTCGCTTTATGGTCGTCAGCATGCTTTTGCCGTCAGCAAGGTCGATTCTCTCTCTCAGAAATTTGAATTTAATCAAGTGAAAGGCAGAATGATGCATGCATATTTAGAAGACGAAAAATTGCATTTTGTTGATATGCAGGGAAATGCAGAAGCCATTACTTACGCCGATGAAGAAAATTCCAAAACCCACGAAAAGAGCAGAATAGGCGTGATAAAATCTACCTGCGGAGAAATTCAGGGAGAATTTATAGAACAGAAATTAGAAATCGTCTCGTGTAAAATTAATGCGGTATCCAATATCTATCCCGAAAGCAAAATTCCTAAACAACAGCGTTTTCTCATTGATTTTGAGTGGAGGGAAGACGAACGCCTGAAAAAATGGGAAGACATCTTTCCCGATGTTTTTCCGTCTGATAAAACCAAGTCCGGAAAAACTTTGGAACAAACATTGAAAGAACAAGGGCTGATTAACGAACCCGAAACAAAAAATCCACAAAAAACGCCAAAAAGCAGACCTGAAAAGACTTTGGGGAAACCGGAAAATTTAGAGCCTGAAAATGAAAAAACGCTGTGATTGGACAAGTTCTGACGAACTTTACATTAAATATCACGATGAGGAATGGGGTAAGCCCGTCCGAGACGACTTGAAAATGTTTGAATTTTTGCTGTTGGAGAACTTTCAAGCGGGATTAAGTTGGCTAACCATTCTTCGGAAAAGAGAAAATTTCAGGCACGCATTTGATGATTTCGATTATCGGAAAATCGCAAATTATGAGCAGAAAAAAATCGATGAACTTCTTGAAAATAAAGGGATTGTCAGAAATAAAATGAAAATACAGGCTGCGATTATTAACGCTCAAAAATTTATGGAAGTTCAGAAAGAATTTGAAAGTTTTTGCAATTATATTTGGGAATTTACCAACGGACAACCCATTGTCAATCAATGGAAAACGATTAAAGAAGTTCCCGCTTCGACGGAGCTTTCAGACAGGATTTCCAAAGATTTGAAAAAACGCGGTTTCAAATTCGTCGGAACGACGATTGTTTATGCGCATTTACAAGCAACAGGCATTGTAAACGACCACCTTGTAGATTGTTTCTGCTATCCAAAAAAATAAACAACGGAAAAAAGTATTTCGAAAAAAAACAATTTTTAACAATTTTCTCTTACCTTTGCGCCAAAATACTAAAAAATGGAAATAGCAATCATAGCACACGATGGCAGAAAGGCAGACATGGTCGCTTTCTTGATGGCGCATTTAGATATACTAAAACAGCACAATGTGAACTTAATTGCCACGGGTACAACAGGTTCTTTCGTGGAGCAGGCAGGTTTGGAAGTTAAGAAATTCAATTCGGGACCGCTGGGCGGCGACGCACAAATTGCGGCAAGAGTAGTGGACGGTCTCACCGATTTGGTGATTTTCTTCCGCGATCCGCTCGGAAAACACCCTCACGAACCTGACGTAAATATGTTGCTGAGACTGTGCGATTTACATAATGTCCCTCTGACTACCAACAAAGCGACAGCAGAAATTATTATTCAGTCTTTGGGAATGATAAAAAACAGAAGCGAAAAGTAAGAAACTAAAAAACATTAATTACCTGATTTTTAAATAACTACACTTATTAACACATCATTTTAATAAATTTCTGCAAACCATCGAAAGCCCCTTTGCGGATAAATATAATTCCCTATCTCAAAGGCGAAAGGTTTTGGGTCAATGACAAATTTGCTATGCGAGGAACAAAATCTATCAGCGAAGCGGCAGGACACACCTGCATCAACGTTCCGATTTTGTGCACTCTTTATAAAATCGCCAAAATATTAGACATTTCTTTAACAACTCTTGTAAATATTAGTGTTTTCCACCTTTCCTCTCCTGATTAATCAATTTATTTCTGCTAAATTACCATTCTTAATGAAAAACCATTATTCATATTTATGTAATAAGAAATTCTTTAATTTTATCAGGGTCGGCACGGTTGAACCAAAAAGCGATAATTTCTATACGTGTTTCAGTTATGCGGTAAAGCATTGTTATATAGGGATTTATAAGGCATTTTCGACAATCTGTATCAAAGAAAAAACCAAAAGCGAAAGGTTGTGTTTTGATGAGTAATAATTTTTCTCTCAAACTTTTTTCAAAAGACACCGCTTTTTCAATACCAAAATTTTCGTCCAAATAGTGTACAATTTCGTAATAATCTTGGTCTGCTCTTGAAGAAAATATCAATCTTTTCATTTCCCCAATCTTTTCCTGACATCAAAAACAAAATCTTCTTCTTCAATAAAATTTCCCGCCTCAACCTCTTCTTTCCCCTGCTTTATTTTTCTCATAATCTCTTCATATTCATATTGTTCAGGCATGATAATTTGTAAAATTTTTAGAACTTCGTCTGCCGAAAAGCCGTTCAGTTTCAGTTTTCTGTAAAAAGAGGCTTCCGGTATGCCCGATTTGGAAATAATATGCTTTGTCTTGATATGGCTGTTTTGAATTAATGAGTGCATATTTTCAACGATTTTCTTATATGTTAAAACTTCTGCTATCATATTTTTAAATTTTTCCTGTCATTTCCGACAAATATAATTCAATAAAATGAGAATAAAAAACATTTGTGATGAATATCCAAGACCGAATGACTTTCGTTCCTGATTAAGTATTTAATTTAAAACAAGTTAAGAAAATCATGTCGGAAGAATCTATCTCGCTACAATCACCTCAATTCCCCTGCCCTCGAAGGTCTCCAAATCTTCGGCTAAAATTCCGCTGTCAGTAATCAAGGCATCAACTTTGTCAATATCGCAAATTTTGCCGAATCCGCGCTTGTTGATTTTGGTGGAATCTGCCAGAACTATCACTTTTTCAGACGATTCTATCATAACTTGATTCAAATGCGCTTCCGAAGCGTTGGAAGTGGTCAAACCGTAATTCACGTCAATTCCGTCCACTCCGAGAAAGAGTTTATTGCATGAGAAATCCCGCAAATCCGTTTCAGGAATGATTCCGATGACGGAAATAGAACTTTTCCGCAACGTTCCGCCGAGCTGTATCACGTCGATAAAAGGGTCTTTGCTCAACTCCATTGACACGCGCAAGGCAGGCGTAACAACCGTCAGTTTTTTAAAGCCCTTGATGACCCTCGCCAAATAATGAATGGACGTTCCCGATGCCAAAATGATAAAGTCGTCATTGTTGATGAATTTTAGCGCTTCTTCTGCAATTTTCTTTTTTTGAGGAACTTGCACAAATTCTTTTTCGTTGATGTTGCGTTCAAAAGCGTATTGCGACTCCTTGCTCGCCCCGCCGTGCGTGCGGTACAACAGTCCTTTGTCTTCGAGAAATTTCAAATCCTTTCGGATGGTTACGGCGGAAACGGTTAACTTTTCACCGAGAGTATTCACTTCCACAAACTTCTGAGATTCAATTTCATCAAGAATAAACTGTTGTCTTTTATTTAACCGTATCATGTATCTAA
>JAITOO010000189.1 GCA_031289875.1 Flavobacteriaceae bacterium | reverse complement strand
CAAAAGCTCCAAATTTGTCATTAAAGAAATACCTGAAACCTAAATGTCCGCCGACACCAAAACCACTGTTCAGTATTCCGATATTCACGCCGGGATATAAATCCATTTGCTTAGGCATTCCCAGTAGTTCACCCAAATGAAAATTGACTCTTCCGTAACCGAACAAGGTGTTGTCATGACCGTTGTGGTCATTATTGCCCCAATAAAAATCCGCACCTGCACCGATGGAAAGCCAGTCTATGAGACCATAATCATACGTTCCCGTAACACCTGTTCCATAACCAAATGCGCAGATACCCAAATCCAATTTTTGATCTCCTGAGCCGTTGAACGCCTGAGCTTTACCCATGGTCAATGCCCCTAAAAACAATACTGTCAATAATAATTTCTTCATTAATTTCTATGTTTTATCTATTAAAAACGTTATTTTTGAGGGTTTAGTATCAAGATTAAAAAAAATCTCAATCTTCGTCAAATTCTTCCTCATTTTCATCTTCGGAAAAAATACAGGAAACCTTGAATTTCAGCGGGTCAGGATTTCCTGCAACAAAATCTTCGCAAATGCCTGTCCAGAGCATTTTGAGGTTTCCCTTGCCGTCTCTTCCGAATTTCACTTCGTTTTCATCAGTTTCTAAATCATCTTCATCGTTGATATTCAGATTGGTATAATACACCTCGTCGGGTTCACCGTGTTCATTTTCCTTTTCTTCCGAACTCGGAATCCGGAAAACCTTGCCGGCTAATTGATTCACAGATTTTACAGAAACCGCAAAATCATCAATATTCATGAATATCTGAGGATAATCGTTTTGATAAGAATCTTCCTCCACATGGTCAAGGTCGTCATCTGATTCAATTTCAACAACTAAACTGTTTTGATTGTTCAAAAAAACAACCTTGCAAAAACTTTTCCTGATATGATATATCAATGTTTCATCAGGATGGTAAAATTTTACTAAACCTTTCATTTAAGTATTAAAATATCAAGCGCAAATATAATCATTTCCCTTTTATCAAATCAATACTTTTTGTTGCAACGATAGAAAAAAAAAGGATTATTGTACTATCTTAGTATTGCTAAACATAAAGATTAGATACATGAGTGCCTTGCCAACAACTTGGGACAAAGACAGATATAAAATTAGAAATTGGAAGTCCCATAATTCAAGTTTATATCAACGAGGAGTTTAACCCTCCACCAATGATTTTCGAAGAAATCAAAATCAGAACAAACACATTCGTCCGTAGCTGTTTTTTACGAAAAATCTTCCCGCACGCATTAATAAAGTACAAAATAAAAACAATATTTCTTAAACTTTTTAGTTTTTCCTTTGTCAAACTAACAGAATTGAGGAAATGACGGATAAAGAGATTCTCTCACTCATCAAGGAAGATGTAAACAAAGGCTTCCGAATTTTGGTTAAAACCTACGGTAAACCCATCTATTGGCACATCCGAAAAATTGTGTACAACCACTACGATGCCGACGATATTACGCAGAATGTGTTTATCAAAGTTTTTCAGAATTCAGATTCTTTCAAAGGCGAATCAAGCCTGAAAACTTGGATTTACCGCATTGCAACCAATGAATCCATCAATTTCCTCAACAGCGCCGCCCAAAAGAAAAATGTGGGCAATGAAGAGTTGGTTTTGCAGTTGTCTTCCAACTTACAGGACGACAACTTTTTTGAAGGAGATGAAATTCAATTGAAACTTCAACAAGCAATAGCTACTCTTCCGGAGAAACAAAGAATTGTATTTATGATGAAATATTTTGACGATATGAAATACGAAGAAATGTCCAAAGTTTTGGATACTTCTGTAGGTGCGTTGAAAGCGTCTTACCATCATGCAACTAAAAAAATTGAAGAAATATTACTAAAAAATGTTGAAAAATAAATTTTTGAACTATGAAAAATACTTTTTTTGATAATAATAAAAATCCATTTACCGTTCCACAAGGCTATTTTGAACGGTTGGAAAAGAATATCGTGCTGAGAAAAGATGCCCAGAAATCTTTTCAAACGCCTGATTCTTACTTTGATAAATTGGAAAACAACATTTTCTCCCAAACGGTGGATAAAAAGAAAGGCAAAACAGTTCCGTTTTTTTCTTACTCAAAATATTGGGCAACAGCCGCTTGCCTCATTTTTATTTTGACTGTCAGTGGATTTTGGGTTCACGATTACAGCCGGAAAAGTTACGCAGCCAAAGAGCAAAATGCCGTTTCCACACTGAACGAAGTTTTTGTAGCATCTAATGAAGAAACCCTTTTGAACAATATGCAAGTCCTTGTTAATGACGGGGATAGTTCTGAAATACCCCGACAGAAGACAGATTTTCAAGAAAAAAATGCCGGACTTGTGTATTCGCCTAAAAATCAGAAAGCAAATAATACGGCTGTTTCCATTTCCAAACAATTGCCTGACGACGAATCTGCCTCATCTGATGTGATTTACAACCTTTATTTTGCTTCCGAAAAGGAAGATTACAGCACAGAAGAAGAAATTTCATTTTTGTAATTTTTTTTTGAAAATAATTTTATGCAGACAGGAACAAAAATTTTATTCCTGTCTTTTTTTTCAAACAAGGGCTGAAAAATTAGGTGCTTTTGCTCAAAATTCCGAACTTTGAACTAATTTTAAAATTCAATAGAATGAACAACAAAAGCATAAGAAATCTCCAACCTCAGGAAATTTGGAACTATTTTGTTGATTTAAACGCAGTTCCGCGCCCTTCCAAAAAAGAAGAAAAAGTAAGGGCTTTTATCAAAAAATTTGGAAAATCTTTAGGATTGGATACTCAGGAAGACGAAACAGGCAATGTTTTGATTAAAAAACCTGCAACTCAGGGCTTTGAAAACCGCAAAAAAGTCGTGTTGCAGTCTCATTTAGACATGGTCTGCCAAAAAAACAACGACGTGAATTTCGACTTTGAGACACAGGGAATCCAAATGACGGCAGACGGCGATTGGATTCACGCTTTGGGAACGACTTTGGGCGCAGACAACGGAATAGGTGTAGCGACAATCATGACCATTTTGGCATCCAAAACGGTCGAACATCCGGACATCGAAGCCTTGTTCACCATTGACGAAGAAACGGGAATGACAGGCGCATTCGGCTTGAAACAGGGATTTTTATCAGGAGATTTTTTGCTGAATTTGGACACCGAAGAAGATGATGAAATCGACATCGGTTGTGCAGGCGGCGTGGACGTAACTGCAATTGCTGATTACAACGAAATTTTCGTTCCTGCTGATTTTCAAACGTATTCATTGACTGTCAAAGGTTTGCATGGCGGACATTCGGGAATGGAAATTCACAAAGGGTTGGGTAATTCCAACAAACTGTTAAATAGATTTTTGTATAAATTTCTGGACAACAACATTTTACTGACTTCTTTTGATGGCGGAGGACTTAGAAATGCTATTCCGAGAGAAGCGCAGTCAGTTTTTTCCATTCCGAAAGAAAAAAGTCAAGATGTTGAAACTAAGTTTAGTACATTAAAAGAGGAAATCACGGCAGAATTTGCTTCTATCGAAGAAAATCTGAAAATAGAACTTGTTTCTGTTGAAAAATCGGAGAAATCTTTAAATCAGGAGTATACTCAAAAATTTGTCTCTGCTTTGCAGGCAGCACACAACGGCGTGTACCGCATGAGCCCCGACATCGAAGATTTGGTGGAAGCCTCCAACAACATTGCTCGGGTGGAACTCAAAGCCGGAGTTGCCAAAATCCTCTGTTTGACCCGTTCATCAGTGGAAAGTTCCAAATTTTGGGTAGCAGATTCCCTCAAAGCGGCGTTTGAACTTGGCGGAATGAAAACGACGTACAGCGGCTCGTATCCGGGCTGGAAACCCAATCCTGAGGCTGAAATTCTGAGAATTGCCGAAAGCATCTATGAGAGGCAAAACGGCAAAAAACCGTTGGTTATGGCTTGCCATGCGGGTTTGGAATGCGGAATTATTGGAGAAAAATATCCAAAAATGGAGATGATTTCTTTCGGACCAACAATAAAGGGTGCGCATTCTCCGAAAGAAAAAGTCAGTATTTCGTCTGTGCTGAAGTTTTGGAGTTATCTTCAAGAGATTTTGAAAAATATCCCTGAAAGGGGATAAGTGTTTGAAAATCAAGTGATAAAATTATATTTTCCACTTTGGCATTAATATTGAGGTTTACTGAATGAGATTAACAATATTTTAACAAATCTAAAAAATTCAAGAAAAATAAAAAAATTGTTACCTTGCACAATGAAAATTACAATATTATGAGAACTAAAATTTTAACTTTATTGCTGACTTTATTTTCCGTAATAACTTTTGCACAGCAGAAGTACGATTACAGAGAAGAAATCAAATCAACTGCCACCAACGTTGAGAAAGCAGGAGCGATTGTGAAACAGGAATTTGGAACGCCGTCCTCGCCCGGAATCTGGACATCTCAAAGTTCCGATTACGGATTAATGATTCGAACCAAAGGCGACACTTTTTCCATTAGAGTATGGCAAATTTCAGAAAATTCTGATATTCAGGCAAGAGTGGAAAAATTAATGGTAAAAGTAAAAACAGTTTTATAAAAATCAAAAATTAATTTTAAAAAAAAATCAACTTCGGTAAATTATATTTGCCGAAGTTTTTTATCAAAAAAGATATGAAATTAGACATTTTGGCAATGGGGGCTCACCCCGACGACATGGAATTGGGCTGTGGAGGAACGCTCGCAAAAATGATTTCGCAGGGAAAAAAAGTCGGAATCATTGACCTGACACGCGGAGAAATGGGGACTCGCGGAACAGCCGAAACACGGATACAGGAATCTGCGGAGGTTTCCCGAATTTTGGGAATTTCTGTGCGGGAAAATTTGCAATTCCGTGACGGATTTTTGATAAATGATGAAAAACATCAGTTGGAAATCGTGAAAATTATTAGAAAATATCAACCGGATATTCTGATAACCAATGCAGTAGAAGACCGACACCCGGACCATGGACGGGTGGCAAAACTTGTATATGACAGCCAGTTTCTTTCAGGACTGAGAAAAGTGGAAACTTCTGTGAACGGCGTTTTGCAGCAGGTTTGGCGACCAAAACACCTGTTTCACTGCATCCAATGGAACGAGACGAAACCTGATTTTGTTATTGATATTTCAGATTTTATAAAAGTGAAAGTCGAGGCGTGTTTGGCATACAAAACTCAATTTTATGATGAAAAATCCACAGAACCAATGACATTGATAGCCACTCAGAATTTTGCGAAAAGCATCATCTATCGGGCGGAGAACTTGGGGCGGTTGGTTGGCTGCGAAGCAGGAGAAGGATTTACTTCTCCAAAATGGATTGGGTTAAAAGATTTTGAAAATTTTATTTGATAAAACAAAATCTATTTCTATATTTGCACTCCCAAATTATATGGTGCCCATAGCTCAGTTGGTTAGAGTATCGGATTGTGGTTCCGAGGGTCGTGGGTTCAAGCCCCATTGGGCACCCAAGCGTAAAGTGTTAATAAGTGAAAATGCGGCACTGACAATTTAAGCCGCATTTTCCTTTTTTATTATCTTTAAA
>JAITOO010000132.1 GCA_031289875.1 Flavobacteriaceae bacterium | reverse complement strand
ATATCAAAAAGCCCGCTTTTCCCATTCAAAATCGTAAATTTGTACAATTTTTCAAATTATGCAAAACACCCTTAAATTATCAGGATTAGAAGTTTTTTCCATTTTCGCCGATAGCAATTTTATCAATATCGGGGAAAGAACCAATGTAACAGGCTCTCGGAAATTCCTCAATCTCATTAAAAACGAAAAATACGACGAAGCCCTTTCCGTTGCCCGCGGACAGGTCGAAGGAGGCGCACAGATTATTGATATTTGCATGGACGAAGGCTTGATTGACGGCAAAAAAGCGATGGTTACTTTCCTTCGCCTTATCGCCTCCGAGCCGGACATTGCCCGCGTTCCCATTATGATTGACTCTTCCAAATGGGAAATCATTGAGGCGGGGCTGAAAAACATTCAGGGAAAGGGAGTGGTCAATTCCATCAGCCTCAAAGAGGGCGAAGCAGAATTTATCCGAAAGGCAAAAATTATCCGCCGATACGGTGCGGCAATGGTTGTTATGGCGTTTGACGAAAAAGGGCAGGCTGACAATCTGGAAAAACGAAAGAAAATTTGCCAAAGGTCTTACGATATTTTGGTACATCAATTAGGTATCCCGCCGTCAGACATCATTTTTGACCTCAACATTTTCCCTGTCGGAACGGGAATGCAAGAACACCGCCGAAATGCTTTGGATTTTTTCGAAGGGACAAAATGGGTCAAAGAAAACTTGTCGGGCTGTTTTGTATCAGGCGGGGTGAGTAATGTATCTTTCTCATTCAGAGGAAATAACAAAGTTAGAGAAGCCATCAATGCGGCTTTTCTATATCATGCCATAAAATACGGAATGGATATGGGAATTGTCAATCCAACGCAGTTAGAGATTTACGAAGAGATTGATACTGAACTTCTTAAAAGAATTGAAGATGTACTTTTTAACCGAGATGAAAACTCCACCGAACGTTTGATTGAATATGCAGAAACCGTCGTTCAGGAAAAAGGAGAAAAAATACAAAAAGTGGAAGAATGGCGCACTTTTTCAGTAGAAAAACGCTTGGAATACGCCTTAATCAAAGGAAATTCTGATTATATTGAGCAAGATACGGAAGAAGCCCGTCAAAAATTTTCGCGACCGTTGGACATCATTGATGGTCCATTGATGGACGGAATGAATATAGTAGGCGAGCTTTTCGGTTCGGGAAAAATGTTTCTACCCCAAGTAGTTAAAACTGCCCGCGTGATGAAAAAAGCCGTTGCTTATTTGCAGCCTTTCATTGAGTCGGAAAAATCTGAAAATGTGAAATCTAACGGAAAAATCCTTTTGGCAACTGTCAAAGGAGACGTTCACGACATCGGAAAAAATATTGTCGGCGTGGTCCTGGCGTGCAACAATTACGAAATCATTGACTTAGGCGTGATGGTTTCCAAAGAGAAAATTATGCAAACTGCTATTGATGAGCAAGTTGATATTATCGGTCTCAGTGGTTTGATTACGCCTTCATTGGACGAAATGGTCAGCACCACAGAGGAACTGGAAAAGAGGCAACTATCTATCCCTGTGATGATTGGAGGCGCAACGACTTCCAAAATTCACACAGCGCTGAAAATTGCGCCAAAGTACAGCCACACTGTGGCTTACGTTCCCGATGCTTCCAAGTCTGTAACGATGGCTTCTGCGTTGTTATCCTCTCAAAATGAAGAATTTAAAGCGCAATTGAAAAAAGAATATATCCAACTGAAAGATAGCTATTTGTCTCGAAATTCAGAAAAAGAATATTTGACTTTGTCAGAAACGAGAAAAAATAAATTCACTCCTAATTGGTCTGATTTTCAGACTTATAAACCCAATCAGTCCGGCATTCAAACTTTTGAAAATGTCGAATTGGAAGAACTTAAAAATTACATTGATTGGCAGCCGTTTTTCCGAACTTGGGAATTGTCAGGGAAATTTCCTGATATTCTGACAGATAAGATTGCCGGAAAAGAAGCCCAAAGTTTGTATGACGATGCCTGCCGGATGCTGGAAAAAATCATTCAAAAAAAATTATTGCAGCCAAAAGCAGTGGTCGGATTGTTTGCCGCCAATGCCGACGAGCAAGACGACATCAATCTTTACGATGAAAACGGACAGTATCTCAACACTTTCCGAACACTTCGCCAGCAGATGAAGAAAACGGCAGGCGCACCGAATTTAGCTCTGTCGGATTTTATTCTTCCTGAAAATCAAGAAAATAAACGAGATTATATCGGTTGCTTTGCCGTTGCGGTTTTTGGCGTTGATGCGCTGGCAAAGCGCTACGAAGAACAACACGACGATTATTCGGCAATCATGGGGAAAGCTCTCGGCGACCGATTGGTTGAGGCTTTAGTGGAATATATACATCGGAAAGTGCGGAAAGAAATTTGGGGTTATGCTTTTGATGAAAACTTGGACAACAATGCTTTGATTTCCGAAAAATATCAGGGAATCCGCCCTGCGCCGGGCTATCCTGCTTGTCCTGACCATCTGGAAAAATTGACGATTTGGGAACTGCTGGACGTGAACAATCGAATCGGTGCGCAACTGACGGAAAATTTGGCGATGTATCCGGCATCTTGTGTTTCCGGATATTATTTTGCCCATCCGCAGGCGAAATATTTTGGGTTGGGAAAAATCACGCGGGAGCAGGCAGAAGACTTTGCCAAACGAAAGGAAATCAGATTGGAGGACGCTTTACATTGGTTGAAACAGAATTTGGTTTGAAATGAAAATGAATTTATTGATTTTCATCTTGTTATTTGATAAGGGCAATACGAAAGGTTAGTTTGGAAAAATCATTTGTGTCGGTATAAAATTTCATCGGATATTCCATTTTTTTTGTGTTGGTAAAATGCTCTGAGAGATAGACAATTTATATGTTGTCATCGGATTCAGTTTTTTGAATAAAGCGGCTGTATTTTCTTGCGGATTAATCGTTTCCAACATAGCGCCCAGCAGGGTAATCGCTTGTGGGGTGTAATTTAGCGCTAATTTTTTGATTTTTACGGTTTGCTGTTCGTCAAGTTCTTTCAATAAATACAGCAACCTTTGACAAGCTTTGTCGGGGGTGATATCGGGTATAATTTTGAAAAAGCGCAAACAATCGAGCAAACGAAGTAACGGGATATTCTCTTTAGTAATGGTATTGCTTTGCAACACAAAACGGATGCGATAAATTCCACGAACAATGGCTTTTTTCTCTCGTCGTGTGCCAATCTGCAATATGGCAGGCACTTGTGTGGTAAGCATCAAATCATTGAAAGCCGAATAACCGGTAATGTAGCCAATCTGTTTGCCGTCCTTCTCAAGCAAGTCTTTGACGGTTTGATAAGTATCCGGCGGTAACTCACCGAATTTGCCAATTTGTGTTTTATAGAAACGACCTTTGGAAATCTTGCGCAAATAGCCATCTTCTACAAATTTGTTGAGCGCTTTGCTTACTCCTTTGAGATTATCCACCGTAACAGGAAAGTCATCTGAGGTGAATACGTATCCTAATGGAAGTATATCTATTATATTTCTAATAATATCAATCATTTATGTAAATCTGCTTGGATGATATACAATATTTTTTTGAATGTGTTTATGGGTAAAAACTGCACTGCATTATCGTCATTCTTAAACTTCTCTCTTTTCAATATATTCAAGATACCGTAACAAACTTTCTTGCTCTTTCTTGCGCATATATTGCTCCATATATTCATAATCCGGAATTTCCCTATTTGTAATTGGCAACATTATTGTGATTTGTTCAACTCCACTTGTGGCATTGTTGCCATATGAAAATTTAGCAGATTGTTTATTAATCATTGGGCATATAAATTGTAGAATATAGCTATTGCAGTTTGGAAATTTGGCTTCTAATGCTTTTACACGTGTGCCAATATAAAAATCCATTTTCTGTACAAAAGCATAAAAATTACCCCTATCAGCAAGACTTATGGTTGTGGTGCGATTGAATAATTTTTTTCCGTTTAAAGTCGCAGTATATCCGGCAACTCCATTATTTGAAATGCTATGACTGATGATAGGAATATCTCCTTTCTCAATTCTTGAGATAATTAAATCTCCACCCGTATGTATATTAAAAAGATTACCCATTTTAAACTCTCGCCATTCATTGTTTTGTAAATCATTGATAATCAGTAATTTACCCCCCCCATTTTTGCTATAAAGGATTGGTATTCAGCTATTTTCTTTCGCTCCAAATCCCGCATGTATGATTCCATAAAAGCATAATCGGGTTCCTTTTGTCCATTAACCGGAAGCATAATTTTTTCTTTTTTGATTCTATCATCGTTGATTTCTCTATTAAAACTATATTTTTCTCCTAAGCGAGAAATCAACATGGAAATAAACAAATAAACATATTTATCAAATTTCGTATTTGATAGTTTTGTAACGTGGTCACTTGCAACAAACTGAAAAGGCTGATAAAATGTTGTGCCAACGCTTCCGCTATTGGCAAGCGTGAGACAATCGTTGAATATCCGAACGTTGCCTGTATTCCCAACAAAACCATCCACTCCGTTGTTTATTCCTGTCGAAGATATGTATGGCATTTCTCCTTTTATATGATTGTCTTTTTTCAATCTTTTACCCCGTTTTATT
>JAITOO010000119.1 GCA_031289875.1 Flavobacteriaceae bacterium | reverse complement strand
ATGCGGAACATCGCCTCGTCGTCGAGCGGTTCGAGGTGGGTAACCACAGGAAAGCGCCCCAGCAGTTCGGGTATCAAGCCGAAAGTTTTTAAATCCAGCGCATTGACTTGTGAAAGGATATGTTCTTCTTCCAACTGTTCTTTGGTTTCCTTGCCAAAACCTATCACATGTTTGTTCATTCGGGTAGAAACGATTTTGTCGATTCCTGAAAACGCTCCGCCTGCGATGAACAAAATGTTCTGCGTGTTCACCTGAATGTATTTTTGGTCGGGGTGTTTTCGTCCGCCCTGCGGCGGAACGTTGATAATGCTTCCTTCCAGCAGTTTCAGCATTGCCTGCTGAACGCCCTCGCCCGACACGTCTCGCGTGATGCTCGGATTATCGCTTTTTCTGCTGATTTTGTCGATTTCATCAATGAAAACAATGCCCTGTTCAGCTTTGGAAACATCGTAATCGGCGGCTTGGAGCAGTCTTGTGAGAATGCTTTCCACGTCCTCGCCGACATAACCTGCTTCGGTCAAGACTGTGGCATCGACAATAGAAAAAGGGACTTTGAGCAGGCGGGCAATAGTCTTGGCAATCAGGGTTTTGCCTGTACCTGTTTCGCCCACCATTAATATATTGGATTTTTCAATCTCAACTTCCTTATTTTCTTTCAAGGAATGTGTGAGGCGTTTATAATGATTGTACACGGCAACAGAAAGCATTTTTTTGGCTCTGTCCTGCCCGATGACGTATTCGTCCAGAAATTCTTTGATTTCTTTGGGTTTTTTTACTTCCAATTCAAGGTTTTCTTGAGAGATATGCTGTTGTTCCTGCATCACGATATTGTGTGCCTGTTCAACGCATTCGTTGCAGATATGCCCGTTAAGTCCTGCTATCAGCAGTTGGACTTCCGACTTTTTTCTCCCGCAAAACATACATTTTTCTTCCATTTTTTTAATTAGTAAATTTGAAAATGAATCAACCGGCAAATTAATAAACTTGGTGTAATCAAAAAAATTTCATTTCCGAATTTTCTCATTTGCTGATTTTTTCCTTTGAGGTAAGGAATTATTTATACAAAACTTCTTTCACTGCTTTTTTTACCTGCTCAACTTTCGGATACCATTCTGCAAACAGAGGCGCAGAATAAGGGGCGGAGGTATCGGCAGTGGTGATTCTTTTTATCGGCGCATCTAAATAGTCAAATGCCTTTTGTTGAACCATATACGCCACTTCGGAAGCTATGGAGGCAAAGGGCCATTCTTCCATCAAAACGACTAAACGGTTGGTCTTTTTCACGGAATTGATGACAGTATCGTAATCCAATGGGCGGATAGTCCTCAAATCTATCACTTCGGCTTTAATGCCTTCCTGTTCGAGTTCTTTTGCTGCTTTCAGGGCGACTTTCATCACTTGCCCGAAAGAAACAATCGTAACGTCAGAACCTTCTTTTTTAACATCGGCAACACCGATAGGAATCAAATATTCATCTTCGGGAATTTCCATTTTGTCTCCGTACATTTGCTCAGATTCCATGAAAATAACGGGGTCGTTATCGCGAATGGCGGCTTTGAGCAATCCTTTGGCGTCGTATGGATTGGACGGCACAATAACTTTCAAGCCCGGACAATTGGCAAACCAATTTTCAAACGCTTGCGAATGGGTTGCGCCTAACTGTCCCGCCGAAGCGGTGGGTCCTCGAAAAACAATCGGGATATTCCATTGACCACCGGACATTTGATATAATTTGGCTGCGTTATTGATAATCTGATCCATTGCTACCAACGAAAAATTGAAAGTCATAAACTCTACAATCGGGCGGCAGCCGTTCATGGCAGCGCCTACGCTAATGCCTGTAAATCCGCTTTCGGAAATGGGGACGTCGATAACGCGCTTGTCGCCGAACTCTGCCAGCATTCCTTTGGAAGCTTTGTATGCGCCATTGTAATTGGCAACTTCCTCTCCGATTAAATATATAGAAGCGTCTCTACGCATTTCTTCGCTCATGGCTTCGCAGATTGCCTGCCTAAACTGAATTTCTTTCATCTTGATAAAAAATTAAGCGTACAAAGGTACGAATTTTAATTGCGATTTGAGAATTTGATTTATGATTTTATTAACCCTATGATTTAAAACAGATTGCATTACTTGATTTGAATTTCTGCAACGACGGGATAATGGTCTGAAAATTTCACGCTTTTGTCCACGTAGCAGTCTTTGGAGATGAATTTGTTTCCGTCGATAAAAATACAATCAATTCTGATGGGATAGAAATAGTCGTAAAAGGTCATGCCCAAGCCTCTCCCGCTTTGCTCAAAAACGTCCTGCAAGCCGTCTTTTATCAGGAAATATTCGTAAGACATCGGGACGGAATTAAAGTCTCCGCAGACAATCACGGGGTAGGGCGATTCTTGAATGTAGCGCGACAAGATGTCCGCCTGTACTTGATGTTTTTTAAATCCGTCGGATAGTTTTTCCGTAACTGCCTTAGTTTTAACGGTTACGTCGTCGGTACTTTCGGGTTTAAACAAAGATTTTTTAAGAGACATCGGTTCTAAATAGAGGTTGAAACAGCGCAGCGTGTCGTCTTCCAGCGAAATGTCTGCCAGACAGGCGTAGCCTTTGCCCGGAAGAATGATTTTCTGCTTATTGATAATCGGATATTTTGAGGAAATCCCGACCAAATCGAAAACGGCATTGTAATGGTCTGTCAATAAGGCTTCTGACGAACGCCATTGACGGGTATAAATTTCTTGAAAAAAGACAATATCGGCGTTTTGTTTCAAAATGTATTCGTCCAACTCTTTGAGATTTTTTTCTTTGTTCCCGTAATGCGTGTTATAAGTAATGATTTTCAGCATATTGGGAGCGTTTTTCTTCTCGTAATGCCCTCTAAAATGGACATATTTTTGGAATGGAAAAAACAACAACACTGTAATTATCAAAAAAATAATGGAAACTCTATCTCTTTTTATAAGCCAAAATGCTGTAAATATCAGATTTACAATGAATAATACAGGAAAAACCAAAGCTGAAAGCCCAAAATACGGAAAAGTTTTGGGCGCAATGAATTTATTTAAGAAAACAGACAATAGTAAACACATTATAATACAATGTATTACGATTAAAATTCTGTTTCTTTTACTGCTTTTGGCGAATTTCATTTTTGTTTGAATAAAAAATCTTTTTCTTCCTGTGTCAATTTGTCATAGCCATATTTGGAAATCTTGTCCAGAATCTCATCAATTTTCTTTTGATTTTCTTTCTTTTCAACATTAAATTCTTCGTCTGTTTTTGGACGTGTCCTTTGTTCGGAATAGTAGGTTGCTTGAGGATTTTCGTTCGGTTCTATTTTGAATTTCGGTGCAGATTTTTTTGAAAACCAGTTTTCTATCGTGTCAAAATCAGGAACAAATTTGCCGAGAAAATCGTTGCCTTTTTCAAATGGTTTCATGTATAAAAATCCAAAAACAGCTGCGCCTAATCTTGCCATGAAAAAATTTGCGGCATAATCTTTCAGGCTCAAAAAATCCAATCCAATCAAAATCAGTCCCAACACATAAATCGGAAACCGAAAGGGCAGCGGAAACAGAGATACTTCCATTTTGGGATTGTAGGAAATGATGGCAAACAGCACGCTATAAATGCCAAGAATCGCTCCACCCAAATATCCATACGAATTTGTGAAGTAACTGACTGAAAGAAATATAATTCCGCCGAAAATGCTGCCCAGCACAAAGAATTTCACAAAACTGCTTCCGTTGAAATACATCAGAAAAATACGTTCCGAAAAATAGAGCATAATCATCGCAAAGACGAGATTGAACAGGTCTTGATGAAAAAACGGAAAAGTAAAAATTGTCCAAACAAAGGGAATAAACCGGTTTTTGGAAAGGAGAAAAATATTTTCAAAAAATGTCCCGTGTATAATAAGTTTCAACAGCCAAAAAACGAAAGAAGCCATCACGCTAAAATAAATAATTTTCACGCCATTCGTGCCGTTTTTGTAATAATACTTTAATTTTTCAATAAAATTCATATTTCTAATCTGTTAATTAAAATGTTGATTAACCCGCTGATTTTATTTACTTTAACTTTAATATTTTAAATCTATCAGTTCCACCGATACCTGTTTCTAATCCAATATCTTGCCAAAAAGAAACCAAACACCGCACCGCCGACGTGCGCCAAATGCGCTACATTGTCGCCTTGCGCTTGTTGGAAACTCAAATACAGTTCGAGCAGAATATACAAAGGAATGAAATATTTGGCTTTCAGAGGGATAGGAGGAAATATCAGCATGATGACAGAATCGGGAAATAACACTCCGAAAGCCGCAAGCACTCCGCAAATCGCACCGCTTGCGCCGAGCATCGGGCTGGTCAGGAAGTTGAAAAAACCTTCCGCCGCAGTCATGTCCGTTCCCGACGGAAGCGTTTGCATCCACGCATTTGCTCCCAAATATTCTCTGTGAATATTAAATTTTGCATACTCTACCACATCGTACAAAGGCGTGCCGTTAGAAGTCAGATAATCCACCGTTTGTTTATATTCCCAAAAATTCATCAAATTAAACAGCACGAATGCGCCCAATCCGCTCACAAAATACAAAATCAGAAATTTCTTCGCTCCAAAAGCCTGTTCCACTGCCGAACCGAACATCCAAAGCGCAAACATGTTGAAAAACAAATGAGTCCAACCTCCGTGCATAAACATGTGAGAAATAATCTGATACCAATGAAAATTGGGCGACAGCGGAAAAAACGACGCAAAAACCACGTCCAAGTAAATGCCTTTCGTTTGCAAAAACCAAGCAGCAACGAACATTATCACGTTCACTATCAATAGGTTCTTGGTTATAGGCGGTAAATATCTGTTCATTTTTTATTCAAAATTAGGGATAGCTATAATTTCATAATTTTTTTTGCCGAACGGATTAAAAACAGGCAGTCCTATTTGCTTAAATTTTTCCAGAATCGGCTGAAAATGAAATGACTGCACAAATTCATTGCGTTTTTTCGCAGAGACTTTGGATACCGATTTGCTGAAAAACACAGAAAATTCTTCTTCCGAATGTTCAGAAAGTTCGCTCAGCAGTTCATCTATCAAATCCAAGATTTTTTCCTGCGGAATGTCCGACGGAATCGCCGTGATGACCACGATGTCTTCCGCAATATCCATGTCAAAACCTTGTGCAAAAAGCCGGTTTTTAATAGAATCCAGTTTTTCTTTTTCCATTTCATAGACCGGTCTTTCCAGCGGAAAAAGAAGTTGCTGGCTCAGCGTATTTCCTTTGGAATTTATCATATATTCCTCATACAGAACTGTTTGATGTATCCGATAAGGGTCTAAAATCCATAAATTATTTTCTTTTTCCGTCACCCAGCGACCGTTAGACAACCTCATCATCGACTGATTTTCAGACATTTCCGAAGGGGAATCAAACATTTCGGGAGTTAAACTTTCCTGTCTTGATGAAGCATACAGCTCCGCCAGATTTACTTTTCCCTGACGGGAAGTCCTGTTTTCAAACGGGTTATAACCCGCTGTCAGCTTGATTTTCGGCTCGGAAATCGGATGTTCCGCGCGGGTCGGCAAAAAACTCCATTCAGGATTTTGCTCAAAATCTAAACTCGGAGCAATATTGTACACGCCTAACGATTTTTTTACTGTCGTGCGGAACAACGCATAGATAGCGCTTTCGTCCTCAAATTTAATTTCCGTTTTGGTCGGGTGAATATTAACATCAATTTTTTCAGGGTCAATTTCGATATAGAGAAAAAATGACGGCAGGTATCTCGGCGGAAGCAAACCCTCAAAGGCGTCCAACACAGCTTTGTTCAAATAATTGGATTTGAAAAAACGGCGGTTTACGAACAAAAATTGCTCTCCGCGTGCTTTTTTTGCACTTTCAACTTTACCGACGAAGCCTGAAAGGCGTATCCAGTCCAGCTCTTCGGAAATCGGAACTAACTGGTTTTGAATTTTCCTGCCGAAAATTTCGGAAATTCTTTGAAGCAGGCTTCCCGAACGAAGGCGAAACAATTCTTCGTCTAAGCTAAACATTTGAAATTGAACATCTTCATGAGCCAGTGCTACGCGGTGAAACTCGTCCAAAATGTGGCGCATTTCTACCGAATTGGATTTCAGAAATTTGCGTCTTGCGGGGACGTTGTAAAACAAATTTTTTACCGAGAAAACCGAACCGACAGGGGTATTCACAGGCTGCTGCGAAATCATTTTTCCGCCCTCGACGATAATTTGTGTCCCGACTTCTTCGTCCTGTTTTTTGGTTTTCAATTCGACCTGCGCTACAGCGGCAATCGAAGCCAAAGCCTCTCCACGAAAGCCTTGGGTCTTGATGTGAAAAATATCTTCCGTCGTGGAAATTTTGGAAGTAGCGTGCCGTTCAAATGCCATTCGGGCATCGGTAACGCTCATTCCTGCACCGTTGTCCACCACCTGAATCAGATTTCTGCCTGCTTCCTTGACAATAAGTTGAATCTGCGAAGCCTTTGCGTCAATAGCATTTTCGAGAAGTTCCTTGACTGCCGAAGCGGGTCGTTGAACCACCTCTCCTGCCGCAATCTGATTGGCAACGTGGTCGGGCAATAAGTGAATTACATCAGGCATAAGTGCAAAGTTATTAAAAGTTTTCGGGTTTTTATTGATTTTTCAAAGTTTTAGAGCGTAAAAAAAAGCAAAACAGAGGACGTTTTGTCCTCTGCTTGTTGAAATTATTTTTTTAAACTTTCGTCAAAAATCAGAAAAATCCTAATTTGTTTCTATCATAAGAAATCAGCATGTTTTTAGTTTGACGGTAATGATTCAGCATCATTTTGTGATTTTCCCTTCCGATGCCGGACTGTTTGTATCCTCCGAACGGTGCGCCTGCCGGATAGGCGTGATACTGGTTTACCCACACGCGTCCCGCTTTGATTGCTCTTGGAATTTGATATAATTCGTGAGCGTCTCTCGTCCATACTCCTGCACCCAAGCCGTACAGAGTGTCGTTAGCGATTTCAATAGCTTCTTCTGTGGTTTTGAAAGTAGTTACTGCCAATACGGGACCGAAAATTTCTTCCTGAAAAATCCGCATTTTATTGTTTCCCTTGAACAAAGTAGGCTGAATGTAATAACCGCCTTCTAATTCTTCTCCCAAATGACAGGCATCGCCTCCGCACAAAACTTCTGCTCCTTCGTCTTTTCCGATTTGAATGTAAGAAAGAATCGTTTTTTTCTGAGCGGCAGAAACCTGCGCTCCCATTTGAACAGACGTATCTAACGGATTGCCCATTTTAATGGCTTTTGTCCGCTGCAATACTTTTTCGATGAATGAATCATAAATAGATTCGTGAATCAGCAGGCGCGACGGACAAGTACAAACTTCGCCCTGATTGAAAGCAAACAACACCGCTCCTTCAATTGCTTTGTCGAGATATTCGTCATCGTAAGCCATGACGGACGGGAAGAAAATATTAGGCGATTTTCCACCCAATTCCAAAGTGCTTGGAATAATGTTTACGGTGGCGTATTCCATAACCTGCCTGCCGACTTCCGTAGACCCCGTGAAAGCAGCTTTGGCTACTTTCGGGTGGGTAACCAAAATTTTTCCCAGTTCCGAACCGGAGCCGTTCACTACATTTACCACGCCCGGCGGGAGAATGTCCGCGATAAGTTCCATTAATACGATGATAGAAACCGGCGTATTTTCAGCAGGTTTCAGTACCACGCAATTTCCTGCCGCCAGTGCAGGGGCTAATTTCCATGCTGCCATTAAAAGCGGAAAATTCCATGGAATAATCTGGGCTATCACTCCCAACGGCTCGTGAATAATCAAAGAGACTGTTTTGTTGTCCAATTCCATAGCAGAGCCTTCTTCGGCGCGTATCACTCCCGCAAAATAGCGAAAATGGTCTGCTGACAGCGGGATGTCCGCATTCAAGGTTTCGCGGATTGCCTTTCCGTTGTCTATGGTTTCGACTGTTGCCAGATATACTAAATTTTCTTCGATTCTTTCAGCAATTTTAATTAAAATATTGCTGCGTTCGGTTACAGAAGTTTTACTCCACGATTGAAAGGCTTTTTCCGCCGCATCTACGGCAAAATCTATGTCTTCTTTTGATGAATGGGCAGTCTGTGTGAAGATTTTCCCGTCAATAGGCGAATTTACGTCATGATACCGTCCTTGTACAGGGGGAATGAATTTTCCTCCGATATAATTTTCATACCTTTTTTTCAGGTTTAACTGTTCAGCCGTTTCGGCTACCGAATTTTTTAATTCTGTGGTTGTCATATTTTTTTGTTTTTAAGCGTTTCAAATTTAATAAAAAAACAAACACAAAATATTAAAACAGCGTTAAATTTTTGAGCGCATTATAGAAAAACATTTTTTTGCAAAACAAATTCTCATTCAACATTGATTTGCATCGGTTTATAAAAAAAACAAAATGAATATCGGACAATTTTGCTCCTCTGTTTTTATACCTTATTTGAACTTTAAAAAAAATCAAAATGTTAAAAATCAGGAATTTTCAGTATTGCATAAATCTGTTTCATTTCAAAAAAAATTCGTACTTTTGAGTTTCAAATTTCCAATATGAAAAAAATAATTTCTGTGCTGTCTGCAATTCTTTCATTGGTGATTTTAAGCGATTGTAGTTCCGGAAAAAATTATTTTTCCAAGCCTGAAATATTGTATAAGTCGGAGGATTTGATAATAACTCAATTATCAAAAAATACTTTCGTGCATACTTCTTTTTTGAGTACGGAAAATTTCGGAAAAGTTTCCTGCAACGGCATGATTGTAAGAGACAACGGAGAAGCCGTCATATTTGATACGGCAACCGATGATAAAAGTTCGGAAGAATTGATAAATTGGGTGAAACAAAATTTAGAGTGCAAAATAAACGCCGTAGTTCCGACTCATTTTCACGCAGATAATTTAGGCGGATTAAAAGCCTTTGAGCAAAACAATATTCCTTCTATTGCATACTTTAAAACTATTGAATACGCAAAAGAACGCGGACTTTATGTCCCTCAAAATGCCTTTAAAGATTCATTAATTTTAAAAGTCGGAAACAAAAATGCCATTGTGAAATTCTTCGGCGAAGGGCACACAAAAGACAATGTAGTGGGATATTTTCCAAGTGAAAACATTATGTTCGGAGGTTGTTTAATAAAAGAAATCGGGGCGGGCAAAGGGAATTTGGAAGATGCAAATGTAGAAGAATGGTCAAATTCGGTAGAAAAAATAAAGAAGGAATTTCCGAACGTAAAAATCATTATCTCCGGACACGGAAAGTATGGAAATAAAGAATTGCTCGATTACACCATAAAATTGTTCAAACCTGAATAATACAAAAGTTTAAGGTTTTTTAATTTCAAAAAAAATTCCTATCTTTGAGTTTTTAAAAATAAATCAGAATATGAAAAAAATAGTTTACTCTTTAACCCTCCTTGCAATTTCCTTTGCAAATGCTCAATACATGAAATATCCCGAAACCCAAAAAGGCGAAGTCATTGACGAATATTTCGGTGAAAAAGTCGCCGCACCGTACCGATGGCTCGAAGACGACCGTTCTGCCGAAACCGAAAAATGGGTGCAGGAACAAAACGCCGTAACTTTCGATTATCTGAAAAAAAATCCGTTCCGCGAAGATTTGAAAAAGCAAATCACAGATTTGTGGAATTATGAAAAAGTTTCTGCGCCTTTCGTAGAAGGAGATTACACGTATTTTTTCAAAAATGACGGCTTGTTGCCACAGTCGGTTTTGTATCGTTTTAAAAATGATGACCCGCAGAAAACGGAAGAAATCTTTCTCAATCCAAACAAATTTTCCAAAGACGGCACGACCTCGCTCGGCGATATTTCTTTCAGCAAAGACGGTTCGCTGGCGGCTTATCAACTTTCGGAAGGCGGCTCGGACTGGCGAAAAGTTGTAGTAATTGAAACCAAAGAATCCATTCAAAAATACAACGCCTCCAACGACCCTGACATTTGTGCAATCGCTATTAAAACAGTTTTCAAACAAATCGGCGACACGATAGTTGATGTGAAATTCAGCAACATCGCTTGGCTCGGAAACGATGGATTTTTCTATTCCAGTTACGATAAACCCCAAGAAGGCAGCCAACTCGCAGGCAAAACCGAACATCATAAATTGTATTACCACAAACTCGACTCTCTCCAAAGTTCCGACAAATTAGTCTTCGGTGGCGAAGAAACGCCGCACAGATACATAAACGGCATAGTTTCCGAAGATGAAAGATTTTTAATCATTACCGCTGCAAATTCTACTTCCGGCAACAACCTGTACGCAAAAGACTTAGAAGACGAAAAGAACGATATTTTACCCATATTCATATTTGAAGATTTCAATTATAATTTTGATTTCATTACCTCCAACGGCGATGACATTTATATTCAAACGAATTTTGATGCACCGAACGGAAAATTGATAAAAGTTCCTTTCGGATGTTACAGTGGAAACATGATGTGTGAAGTGGGATATTTTGACGTAATATCGGAAACTACTGAAGTTTTGAATGTTACAACGGCAAATAAATTTTTCTTTGCCGAATACATAAAAGACGTGCATTCGGAAGTGAAACAATACGATTTAAAGGGAAAACTCATTCGCGAAATTAAACTTCCGGCAATCGGTCAGGCGGGCGGTTTCAGCGGAAAAGACAATCAAAAGGACATTTATTATTCTTTCACGAATTACGTCTATCCGACTACCATTTTCAAACTCGACACCAAAACGGGAAAATCTGAACTTTACCGTAAACCCGCAATCAAATTTAACTCCAAAGATTTTATCAGCAAACAGATTTTTTACACTTCCAAAGACGGCACAAAAATCCCGATGACCATTACCTACAAAAAAGGCTTGAAATTAGACGGTAAAAACTCGACAATCCTTTACGGTTACGGCGGATTCAACATTTCTCTGCTGCCGAGTTTTTCGGTAATAAATGCTGTTTGGTTGCAAAACGGCGGAATTTATGCCGTTCCCAACCTGCGCGGCGGCGGCGAATACGGGCGCGCTTGGCACGATGCGGGAACGAAACAACAAAAACTGAATGTTTTCAATGATTTCATAGCCGCAGGCGAATATTTAATTCAAAACAAATACACTTCGTCAGATTTTCTCGCTCTATCGGGCGGCTCAAACGGCGGACTTTTGGTTGGCGCTACGATTACCATTCGCCCTGATTTGGCGAAAGTTGCGTTGCCGGCAGTCGGCGTTTTGGATATGCTTCGTTACCACACTTTCACGGCGGGCGCAGGTTGGGCTTACGACTACGGCACTGCCGACGACAGCAAGGAAATGTTTGAATATCTGAAATCCTACTCGCCCGTGCATAATGTAAAAGAAGACGTGTGCTACCCCGCAACGCTCATCACCACCGGCGACCACGACGACCGCGTAGTGCCTTCGCATTCCTTTAAATTTGCGGCGGAATTGCAGGAAAAACAATCCTGCAAAAACCCGATTTTAATCCGCATAGAAACCAAAGCAGGACATGGCGCAGGAAAATCTACCGAGCAAATCATTGAAGAAGCGGCGGACAAATTTGCTTTCACGCTATGGAATATGGGAACAGGAGAATAAATAACTGAGTGCAGCTTGCTTTTGCAAATTCTCTTATTTTCAAACTTTTGCACTTTTGATTTGTCATATAAAGAATAAAACAGTATTTTTGCCAATAAAATATGATACGTATGGCAACTCAAACTCATTTTTCTTTATTCCACAGATTTTTACATTGGACAATTGCTGTGGCGATTTTTCTGGCGTTGTTCACCGCTTTTTTACATTACGGCTGGATGAACGGTCGTGCAATATCTTCAACGCTTACGGCGGCGCTGGCTGAGAAAAACATCACGCTTTCTTCGGACGATGCGCGCGGTATTGCAAGGAAAATTTCGAGACCCATGTTCCAATGGCATTTCTATGCAGGCTATGTGCTGACTGCCTTGCTGTTTTTGAGGTTTTTAGACTTCTTTACGAAAGGACGCAAGTTCGCTTCGCCGCTTTCAAAGGAAGCAAATTCAAAGCAGAAACTGCAAAGTTGGCTGTACATTTTGTTTTACCTTGCACTGACGATAGTTCTTGTGATGGGATTGTTGCTGAAATTCGGTCCGCACAACGACCTGCACGAAATTTTTGAAACGATACATATTTACTGCGGATATTTCATTGGCATATTTGTAATTCTGCATATCATCGGAATTTGGCTTGGCGAAAACGCCGAAGACAAAGGCATTGTTTCCAAAATGATAAACGGAAAAGAGTAATTTGTTTTCGCAGAGAGAAATAAAAGAGAAAATCTCTAAGGATTTAATTGGTAAATCGGCTCAGTAGATAAGAAGATTATTTACAGACGAACAGTTTAAAACTGCAATTAAAATAGAAAGATGAAAACATATCTCGAAAATAACATTGACTCAACTAAATTAGTTGATATATGCGATGAATTGTCAATTTGGTCAGCTCCATTCGGATTGAAAATGCTTGATTATATTGATTATAAATCAAACATGCAAGCAATAGATATCGGTTTCGG
>JAITOO010000112.1 GCA_031289875.1 Flavobacteriaceae bacterium | reverse complement strand
TAGAAAGTCTGGAACGTAAAATAGAAGGATTAGATATAAAAATCAAAGAACTGGAAAAAACGGGGAAATAGGATTTTATAAACCACCACGAAATGCTGTTTGTTCCAATGCACGATGCACGGCAAAGGGACTTCCTCCGCCAAAGTTTTGAAATTGATTTTTACGCCCAATGTTTTGAAAACCCAAACTTTCTGCCGCTTCGCTGAGACCGAGCGCCCCACGCCCCGCGCCTGCGTGGAAATATCTACTTTTATTACGGGAAGCAGAGCGATTGCTGCTGTAACCACCAAAAGTATAACCAATAAAAAAAAGCATTGCTAATGAAGTATATACTTCATTAGCAATGCCCTATATAAAATATAGCAATGCTATAAAATTTATTCCGCTTTTGAATCTTCTGCTTCTCCGCCTTCTACTTGAGGTTCTTCGTCACCGCCTTTCACGTTGCGCGAAGTTCTCACAGCTACTACAACGGTATTGCCCGGATGCAGAATTTGATATTTGTCGTTTTGCAGAACTGCAACTTCCAGTTTGCCTGCAATGTCTATAGGCGTAACGTCAATCGTGATGTTGTCAGGAAGATCGGCAGGTATGGCACGGACTTTCAGTTTACGCAAATTTACACGCAAAACCCCTCCGCGCACCACTCCTTTGGCACGTCCCGTAATGATAACGGGAACTTCCATTGTAACAGGCTTTTTCGGATTCAGCTGATAAAAATCGGCATGAATGATGCGGTCTGTAACAGGGTGGAACTGAATGTCCTGCAAGATGGTTTCAATTTTTTGACCGCCCACTTCTAAAGTAACTATGTGTGCTTCAGGAGTATAGACCAAGTCTTTGAAACTTTTTTCGTCCGTTGAGAAGTGTTGTACTTCTTTTTCTCCGTAAACAACACAAGGAACTTTTTCAGCATTGCGTAAGGCTTTTGATGATTTTTTGCCTACGTTTTCTCTTTTCTCTCCTTGAATTGTAATTGATTTCATTCTATTATATTGATTTTAAATTAATTAGATAACAAATTTTTTTGCTATCGAATCTTGATTATGTACTAATTTCATAACTTCTCCGAATAGCGGGGCGCAAGTTAGCACTTTTATTTTACTTATGGAAGTATTTTTTAAAGGAATTGAATCCGTAACGATAACTTCTTCCAATTTCGAGTCGCGAATACGGTCGTATGCACCTCCCGAAAATACAGGGTGTGTTGCCATTGCCCGCACGCTTTTTGCGCCTGCGTCCATGATGATGTCGGCGGCTTTGGTCAGCGTGCCTGCCGTGTCAATCATGTCGTCTATTAAAATCACGTTCCGGTCGGACACGTCCCCGATTAACGTCATATAATCCACGTTGTTGGCTTTTTTTCGTTCCTTGTAGCAGATAACCACTTCTGCGGTGAGATAGCTTGCATAGCTTCTGGCGCGTTTTGCTCCGCCCATGTCTGGAGAGGCAATCGTGAGATCGTCCAATTTCAGAGAATGAATGTAGTCAATGAAAATCGTGGAAGCAAACAAGTGGTCAACAGGGATTTCAAAAAATCCCTGTATTTGGTCTGCATGCAAGTCCATGGTCATCAAGCGGGTTGCGCCTGCCGCCATTATCAGATTGGCGACTAATTTTGCACCTATCGGAACGCGAGGCTTGTCTTTGCGGTCTTGGCGCGCCAAACCGTAATAAGGAATAACTGCCGTGATTTTCTTTGCCGATGCACGCTTGGCGGCATCAATCATCAAAAGCATTTCCATCAAATTATCAGCAGGCGGAAAAGTCGAGCCGATAATAAAAACTCTTGAGCCTCTGACGGACTCTTCCAAACAAGGCTGATATTCTCCATCGCTGAAATCAAGGAATTTGATATTGCCCAAAGGCAAACCGTAGTATTCAGAGATTTTTTCTGCCAAAACAATACTTCCTCTGGTAGAAAAGATATGTACGGGTGAATTCATTTTGTAATAATAAGGATTTCTGATTTGGTTACTAAATGTCTTGCAAATATATGATTTTTAATCAAAAACCAATAACACATTGCATGATTTTTTTTGGAAGTTATGCACACGGAATATACTTTTGTTCCTCCAAAACAAAACTCAAACCCTGTTAAAAGCAAAAAATCCACAACTTTCGCTATGGATTTTTGACTTTTTTTCTTGATATTTTCAAGGGAAAACAACGCCTGTATATACATTCGGATTAACCTGCGCCAAAGTCGAATGATATTTTTTATTAATCGCCTTGATAAATTCATTGCCAACGAAGCCGTAACCGCGACCGTTCGGGTGAACGCCATCGAGAGAAAACGTTCCGCCCGTAACGAAAGTGCCGGTATAAGTAACTCCGTTATAGAGAAGTCCTGATTTTTTAGACAATTCAACCATTAACGCATTCATGTCGGCAAATGCCAGATTGTACTGGTTTGCCAGATTTTTGATAATGGAATTGAAAGATTCCGTTGCAGCAAGCACATTTTTAGCCTCGTTAGCGCTCAGTACCCATCGGTCTTCCAACGGATAGGTAACTCCGTTAATAGCCAGCGTTGCAGGTACCCCTGCGGAAATAGCAGCGGTGTTAGGCTTTCCGATAACAGAAGACGAAGTCAAAACCAAATAATCGTCTGCGGTTGCTTGGCGCGCCTGACCGTAAAGCTGTCCGAACAAAGCCGCCTGCTGTGCAGAAACTCCGTTAGCCGTCAGCACGGCGGTAATCTGCCCTCCCAGATTTTCCAAATCTTTGTCTTTGATAAGCACAGGATTTGCCTGAGTTTCGGAGTAAACAATCTGCCGTTCCGCATGTCCCAAATAGACAAAAACCTGATTTAACTGGCTGAAAGCAGCATTTAATTCTTTGATTTGATTAGGATTGGAAGCTGTCAATGTCTGCGGACTCAAAGCATTATAAGGCACAGTTGTAAAAAACGGAAGGCTCGTAATGCTCGGAATGTTGGCAACCACGCCTTTTGCTCCGTTGGCTGTCAAACCTTTGACCAAAGTTTCATAAGCATATTGGAAAATCGACAGGTCTGTAATCGGATTAGAGCCGTCTCCGCCCGAAGTTGCGTAACCCAAAACGTCATTATTTCCCACCCACAAGGAAAAAAAGGTTGGATTTTGAGCAACAGCATCGTCTAAAACCGTTGCATTGGGAGATGAAGCGAAGCGTACAAAATAAGAATTTGCCGTTCCCGAAGCGAGATTGGCAGGATTTCCATAACCGGCGTAAATCAGGTGAAAAGATTTTGCTCCGGGTACTCCCATATTTTGGTAGCCGCCCTGAACATAAATATTGTCCAAAGTAGTCGTTGCTGTTCCAGATGCTGCAACAGGTGCAAGGCTTCCATTCACAACGCTTAAAACCAGCTTGTTGCTCACGCCGGCAGCAGGGATTCCTCCCAAATCGTCATTCATAAAAGGAATCTTAAAATCTCCTCCGCCTGCGGAATTCATCTGAGCCGCAATCATTGCAGGGTAAGATTCTTCCTGCCCCGAAATAAATAATGCTCCGTCTCGGTAACCCGAAGTCAAGGAGTTTCCTAAAGCGACATATCGGGAAAAATCAGCCTCGCCTGCAGAAGGTTTGATGTCGGAAACATCGTTGTCAAAATCATTGTTGCAGGAAGTGTTGAAAATCAACAAACTGCTGAATATTGTAAAAAAAATATGTTTTTTCATTAAATTATTTCTTGTTTAATTTTTTTAAATTTGGATTAAAAAGCATTCCACGTCAAGCCTAAACCGAACATATAACTGTTGAGTTTTGTCTGCCCGTAAAAATTATACGCCTCGTTTTTAACGTCTCTTTCTTGTCCTGAAAGGTAAATTCCTGTCAAATCGACAAAGAAAGCTTTGCCGAAGCGGTATCCCAAACCGGCGCTAAGCGCATAATTGTTGGTACTCGGCGTTTCCGGATTCCAGTATTTGTCCCGAACAGGCGACTGATCATAATATCCTCCCAAACGCAAAGCCAGACGGTCGGTTGCCAAATATTCCGTTCCCAGCCTGAAAATATTGGAGCTGAAATAGTTCTTGACGGAAGTGGAAATCGTAGGGTCATTGGGGTCGTTTCCGATAGGATTTTGATAAAAATCGAACGTCAAATTTTTATATCTTTCCCAGCCTGAAACATCCCAGTCGGCAGAAACAAGCCATTTAGGTGTTATTCTGTAAGTTACGCCGAACGTAAATTCCGAAGCCAAAGGCAGCGTAGCATCGAAATGGTCGCGGTCGGTCGGAAAATTTGCCGTGCCGACCAAAGAGGCAGGAATGTTCAAATTAGCCTCTCCTTTCGTAGCCTTGATGTCCACACTGGAACGGTAAGCCACGCTGACATCGAGTTTGTCGGTAGGTTTGAAATACATTCCGACATTGAAGCCGTGTCCGACTGCGCCGCTCTTTTTAAGCTGAATATCGCCATTGATGCTGGTAATGTTCTTTTCCAGCAAGACATCGCCCAAAGCATAGATGTATCCTACGCCGACACTGAACCAGTCATTGAAACGGTAAGCAAGTGTGGGCTGCAAATAATAGGCTTTCAATTCAATTTTAGTAATCAAATCCTGACCTGCCCAATGTTTGCCCCAATCAACGGAACTTCCGAAAGGCGTGGTGAAACTCAATGCCGCAGACAGTTTGTCTGTGATTTTGTACGCCGCACCGAAATAAATGGGAGTTCCGACAGGATTATCTGTGGAGTGTTTGTACAGAGTCGTAACATCTTGATAATCAGCAGTAGGGAACATAGCAAAACCACCGAACGAGACACTCAACTTATTAGGAATAAAAGAGATGCCCGCAGGATTAAAAAAAGCAACGCTTGCGTCGCGAGTGTGGGCGCTGGTATGAGCCATAGCCGCCTGCCGCACGCCCTGCATGGCAATCCTGAAACCGCCTGCCTGAACTAATCCACAGGACACAAGCAAACTTAAAAATACAAATTTTAATTTCATTATTTTAGTAAATTTTTGTTAATTTTAAAACCGTCAAAGCTATATGATTTTTTTAACACGCTAAAATTGTAAACTGTTTTTTTTGAATTTTCATAATGTAGATTAAGTTTTTTTTGAGGAAAATACTTCTTGACTTTTGGGACATGAAACTAAACCATATTATATTAAGCATACATAAGACATTCGCTCCGGCAGGGAAGTAAACAGAGTTATAAGATAAGAAATTATGAAAATTATTATTTGATAAATTCTGTAATATTTTTACGATAGTTACCTTAACAATGAGATGAACCGTTTAACCTGATAAATATTAAATATCACATTTTTTGAAGTACGTTTTTTTTAACATGACATAACAGTAGTTTTTTATTTGTATTTTTGCACCGTTATTACAACGTATGAAAAACATCAGAAATTTTTGTATCATTGCCCATATTGACCACGGCAAAAGCACGCTCGCCGACCGCCTGCTGCAATTCACCCACACCATTTCCGACCGAGAGTTGCAGGAACAAACGCTGGACGACATGGATTTGGAACGCGAACGCGGCATCACTATCAAAAGCCATGCGATACAAATGGAATACACGTATAAGAACGAAGCCTACATTTTGAATCTCATCGACACGCCCGGACACGTCGATTTTTCCTACGAAGTTTCACGTTCTATTGCCGCCTGCGAAGGAGCGTTGCTCATTGTTGATGCAGCGCAAAGCATTCAGGCTCAAACAATTTCCAATTTATATTTGGCGGTGGAACATGATTTGGAGATTATTCCCGTCCTTAACAAAATTGACCTGCCGAGCGCTAATCCCGAAGAGGTAACTGACGAAATCGTCAATCTGCTGGGCTGCAAACCCGAAGACGTGCTTCGTGCGAGCGGCAAGACAGGCGAAGGCGTTCCCGAACTTCTGGAACAAATTATTGAAAGGATTCCGCCTCCAAAAGGCAATCCCGATGCACCGTTGCAGGCATTGATTTTTGATTCTGTTTTCAATCCTTTTCGTGGAATTGAAGCCTATTTCAAGGTCGTAAACGGAAAAATAAGCAAAGGTCAGAAAGTCAAATTCATGGCAACAGACAAAAGTTATGAAGCAGACGAAGTAGGAACATTGAAACTCAATCAGATAGCAAAACCAATGATAGAATGCGGAGACGTAGGCTACATCATCAGCGGGATTAAAGAAGCGAAAGAAGTAAAAGTCGGCGATACGATTACTTCCGTTGAAAACCCTGCGAGCAAAGCGATTGCCGGATTTGAAGAAGTGAAACCCATGGTCTTTGCAGGAATCTATCCTGTTGATACAGAAGAATATGAGCTTTTGCGCAGTGCGCTGGAAAAATTGCAGCTCAACGATGCGTCCTTAGTCTTTGAACCCGAAGCTTCCGCTGCATTGGGCTTTGGTTTTCGTTGCGGATTTTTGGGAATGCTCCATATGGAAATCATTCAGGAACGGCTGGAACGTGAGTTTAAAATGACGGTCATCACCACTGTTCCCAACGTGTCTTACGACGCTTATTTGAAAAAAAATCCCAACAAGGCAACTACCGTACACAATCCATCGGAACTGCCTGAACCTAATAGTTTGGACAGAGTGGAAGAACCTTACATCAAGGCGGCAATCATCACAAAATCAGACTTTATCGGTGCGGTTATGACGCTCTGCATTGAAAAGCGGGGCGAAATCGTCAATCAATCTTATTTGACGGCGGACAGAGTGGAACTTATCTTCCAAATGCCTATGGCTGAGGTGGTTTTCGATTTTTATGACCGATTGAAAACGATTTCCAAAGGCTACGCTTCGTTCGATTATTCTCCTTCGGGAATGAAACCCTCCAAACTGGTAAAAATGGATATTATGATTAACGGCGAGCCTGTCGATGCGCTTTCTGCGCTGATTCATCAAGACAATGCTTTCTATATCGGCAAGAAAATGTGCGAGAAACTGAAAGAACTCATTCCGAGACAGCAGTTTGACATTCCGATACAGGCAGCTATCGGAGCAAAAATTATTGCAAGAGAGACCATTAAGGCGCTTCGGAAAGATGTTACGGCAAAGTGTTACGGCGGAGACATTACTCGAAAAAGAAAATTACTCGAAAAGCAAAAAGAAGGAAAAAAACGCATGCGCCAAATAGGCAGGGTGGAAGTTCCTCAGTCCGCTTTTCTTGCTGTTTTGAAAATTAATGATTAATTTTAACTATCGCTAAAAACCACATTATCATGATTTTTGAAAAGATTTTTGAAAAAATGACGGATATTATTTCGTTGAGCAAGGAAGACAAAGAATACATCAAAACGATAGTAACTTTCAGAAAAGTGGACAGAAAGGATTTCTTGCTGAAACAAAATGAAATAGAAGAATATTACTATTTTGTCATTTCAGGCTGTCTGCGTACTTACATCATCGATTCCAAAGGAGTGGAAAAGGTAATTCAATTTTCACCTCAGGGTTGGTGGATTGCTGATAATGAGAGCCTTATATTTCACACGCGGACTAAATTCAACATAGAAGCGGTGTTTGACTCTGAAGTTTTCATGCTTTCCCGTTCCAATATGATAAACTCCGTAAAACGATGCCCCGAACTGAGAAGTTATTACGCCGAAAGTGTAGAACGCTCGCTGGTGTTCCTTCGAAACCGCTTGAACGAAATCTTGAATATGACGGCGAAGCAACGGTATCTGAATTTCTGTGAAAAATTTTCCAATTTGGTTGAGGCAGTTCCTCAGAAATATATTGCTTCCTATATCGGCGTAACGCCTGAGTTTTTCAGCACTATGAAAAAAAAACTAAGAGAAAACGGCGTGAAAAAATAGGAGGCTGCCCAAAAAGTAGAAATTTGGACAAGCCTCATTTTTGTTTGATTTTATTGTTTTTATTCATCGTTCCTGACAATTCCAAGATATTCGGCTTTGTCCCAATCTACGCAAGTATTTGACGATACTCCTGCATGACAAATTATATTGCAATTCTCATCATAAATATCAACTTCCGGAGCAACAAAACCGTTAATATAATACCTGTCAATGTAATCAATCGTATATACTATTTTTTCTTGGTATTTGTATTTACGAATGACTACCCTTTCACCGCCAATAATATTACCGTTCAAGCATGAAGGATACGGCTCGTCATCGTCATGGCAAGCGGCAAATGGAACGGAAAGCAACAATGCGGTTAAAATTAAAAATATTTTTTCATTTTATTATTTTTTTAGAGCGGAAATTTCGCTCAACAAATTATTTCACAATTTTCATTTCATTGATAAGATTTTGTGCATCGGCATATTTGTCGATGATGAACAACACAAAACGAATATCTGTATTAATGCACCTTTGCAGGTTTTCATCGAACAGAATGTTGCCGCTCATGGCTTCCCAGTTGCCGTCAAACGCCAAACCGATAAGTTCGCCTTTGGCATTAATTACGGGAGACCCTGAGTTTCCGCCTGTTATGTCGTTGTCAGAAAGAAAATCGACAGGAACTTCGCCATATTCATTGACATACTGTCCGAAATCTTTTGCGCTGTACAAGTCGATAAGTTTTTGAGGCAGGTCAAATTCATCGTCGCCTTTTTTGTATTTGCCAATCATGCCTTTGAGCGTAGTGTAGTAATTTTCATGTGCATCATTGGTTTTTTGCGGATTATCAATCAGTGTTTTAACCGTCCCGTAAGTCAAACGCATGGTAGAATTGGCATCGGGATAGAATGTTTTGTCAGGGAAAGTCCGGCGCAATCCTTCGATGAAATTTCGTTGCGCTTGATTGTAAGTCTCGTCCAACCGCAAAGCAATCTCGTCTTTCGTCGTATAAAAAGTAATCATTTCTTTGGAAATCAGATATAAAGGGTCGTTTTGTAAAACGTCTGCATTTGGTTTTTCGATGAAATCGAGAATATTTTCCTTATTTTCAAAGACAGAGCCGGCAGCAAGGTTGAAAACCGTTTGCTTGAAATCCTGAGACTGAGAAAGTATCTGAATTTCAGGAAATAAGCGGTCTTTTGCAACTTTGGAAACGTACAAACTGCACAAATCTGCGAGCAAATCTTTTTCCACTTCGGGATGCAGGTTTTCGTAGATTCCGGTTACAGCTTCCAACAGCTTGGGTTTCATGATTTCACGATTTGCAGAATCTTGCTGAATATAAGCCTGAATCATATTTCCCAAACGGTAAGGAACTGATGCGTAAGAACTTCCTCTGATAATTCCATACAAATACATTTTGGAATAGATATTGTCATTTGTCGCTTGATAATAACTTTTCAAATCATTTAAAACATTGCCATACTGTTTTTTACGGTCTGATTTTGTATTGAGCCATTTTGAGAATTGAGCCTCTTCCTTTTCTTTTTCGATGATGACGTTGTTTTTCTTGATTGCCTCAATCATTCCGATGCGATTTTTCCAATAGTTGGCGATGCTTGCATATTTTCCTGCATAGTTCAGTTGAGTAGCCTTGTCGGCGTTCATGTATTTTTTCACCACATCCATAGCAGTTTTGGAAGCCTCAATGAACGGAGGATACTCATAATCAATCAATTGCTGTATTCCGTAGGAAGTCAGATAACGGCTTGTCGTACCGGGATAGCCCATCACCATAGTGAAATCTCCCGGACGGAAACCACTGATATTCAACGACAAAGAATGTTGAGGGTGATAAGGCACATTGTCGGGAGAATATTCCGCAGGATTGCCGTTTTTGTCGGCATAAATTCGGAACATCGAAAAATCGCCTGTGTGTCGGGGCCATTCCCAATTGTCCGTATCTCCACCGAATTTCCCAATCGAAGCAGGCGGTGCGCCGATAAAACGTATGTCCTTAAAATCTTGATATACAAAATAATAAAATTCATTTCCTTGAAAGAAAGATTTTACGGTAACAATATATTTTCCGTTTTCGCTGTTTTCTTTTTCAATTTTTTCAGACTCTTCTTTGATAATTTGCGCCCGTTCCTGTTCGGATTTTCCTTTCAGCAGCGCGTTAATCCGCTCTGTCGCATCGCCCATTCTTACCAAAAAGCGTACGTACAAGCCTTTAGCAGGAAGTTCTTCGTTCGGGTTTTTGGCAAAATAACCATTGTTGAGGTAGTCGTGCTCAGGGGTAGAAAGCTCTGCCACGCTGGAATATCCGCAGTGGTGGTTGGTCAGTACCAAACCTTTGTCAGATACGATTTCGCCCGTGCAGAAACCGCCGAAACTGACGACAGCATCTTTCAAACTCGAATGATTGACATTGTAAATTTCTTCGGGCGTGAGTTTCAGCCCTTCTTTCTGCATATCGACGTAATTGAGCCGATGAATAAACATCATCAACCACATTCCCTCGTCCGCTTTGGCAGGGATAAGCGCCATAACGGAAAAGAAAATCCCTAATAAAATCTTCTTCATTTTATTTTTTTGGGCTAAGGTAGAAATTTTTTGGAGAAAATAGCGAAAAATATAGGGTTGTGTTGTTTTTATTTTTTCAATTCATTTTAACAAAAAACAGTGGTGTGGTATTGTTAAAATAGTATGGATTTTCGGTATTTTTAACAAATTAATCATTGATATTCAGCACTCATTTTATTGAAATCTATATTTATTTAACAATGCCTAAAAATGTCCAAATAAAATGGCGATAATTTCAATGTTTTACGGTTTGATAAATTACCTTTATCAGTACGACAATATATGACACCATATTCCGCATATTTACGTTAAATATCAGGGAGAATGGTCGGTATTTTCGATACCCGAAGGCGAAATTATTGAAGGAGAATTGAACTCTGAAAAAGTAAAACTTGTTCAAGCGTGGATAATTGATACACAAAGAAGATTTGCTTGCCGATTGGGAATTGGCAAAGGCAGGCGAGCCGCTTTTTTAAATTGACGTATAAAAATTATCAGCAAATTATTACCTTTGTGAAAACTTTTTCACCATGAAGGTTTACAGTGATTTTCAAAAATATCTTCAAACGGAACTTGCGGATATTCAATCGGCAGGGTTATACAAAAACGAACGAATTATAACTTCTCCGCAAGGAACGGCTATTCGATTGAATACAGGTCAGGAAGCGCTTAACTTTTGCGCTAACAATTATTTGGGTTTGTCGGACAATCAGGAATTGATACAGGCAGCCAAAGAGGCAATGGACACGAGAGGGTTGGGAATGTCTTCGGTGCGTTTCATCTGCGGAACGCAGGATTTGCATAAACAGTTGGAATCTGCTGTTTCAAGATTTTTCGGCACAGAAGACGCCCTTCTTTACGCCGCTTGTTTTGATGCCAACGGCGGAGTTTTCGAACCGCTTTTGACCGAGCAGGACGCAATTATTTCCGATTCGCTCAATCATGCTTCTATTATTGACGGAGTAAGGCTTTGCAAGGCAATACGTTATCGTTATGAAAACGCGGATATGGCAAATCTTGAATTTCAATTGCAAAAGTCTCAGGCTCAGCGTTTCCGCCTTATTGTAACTGACGGAGTTTTCTCAATGGACGGCAACGTTGCTCCATTGGACAAAATCTACGAACTTGCCCAAAAATACAATGCTATGATAATGGTGGACGAGTCTCATTCTGCGGGAGTTGTGGGTAGAACCGGTCGCGGAACGACGGAGCAGTTCAACTTGCGGGGAAAAATTGAAATTTTAACCGGCACGCTCGGCAAGTCGTTTGGAGGAGCTATCGGCGGTTTCACGACAGGAAAAAAGGAAATTATTAACTTGTTGCGCCAGCGTTCACGTCCGTATCTTTTCTCCAATTCTCTGCCTCCTGCCATTGTTGGAGCGGGGATCAAGATGTTTGAAATTATAGAACGGACGAACGAACTGCAAGACCGGCTTCATGAAAATACTCAATATTTTGTAAAAAAAATGAAATCCGCAGGTTTTGACCTTAAACCGACACAGTCTTCCATCTGTGCCGTAATGCTTTATGATGCAAAACTATCGCAGGAAATGGCTTCCCGTTTGCAGGACGAGGGCATTTTTGTAACAGGATTTTACTATCCTGTTGTGCCAAAAGATCTTGCGAGAATCCGCGTGCAGATTTCGGCAGGACACAAAAAAGAACATCTCGACAAGTGCATCGAAGCGTTTATCAAAATCGGAAAAGAATTGGATGTACTTAAATCATAAAATTACAGGAATTAATAAATGAAAAATATTCTTATTATTGGCAGTTCGGGACAAATCGGCTCGGAGCTAAGTATCAAATTGCGTTCTATTTACGGTGAAGCAAATGTCGTTTGCGGATATTACAAACCTCCATTTCCCGACGGATTTTTCGAGGCAGGACCCACGGTTGAGATAGATGCAACGGACATCAGCCAAATCGCAAAGGTGGTGAAAAAATACAAAATTGATACGATTTACAATCTGGCGGCGATACTTTCGGCGACAGCGGAAAAATATCCTAAACGCAGCTGGGACGTAGGTTTGGGCAGCCTTATGAATTGTCTTGACGTTGCCCGCGAGTGCAAATGTGCTGTATTTACGCCAAGTTCCATCGGTGCATTCGGCTCTAATACGCCTAAAGACAAAACTCCGCAAGACACGGTGCAACGTCCTAATACTGTGTATGGTATCACCAAAGTAATGGGCGAACTTCTCAGCGATTATTACTTCACACGATGGGGCGTAGATACGCGTTCGGTGCGCTTTCCCGGCATTATTTCCAATCTGACCCACCCGGGCGGCGGCACAACCGATTATGCTGTTGAAATCTATTACAACGCTGTACGAGGCGAAAAATTTATTTGTCCCGTCAAGGCAGGAACTTTTATGGATATGATGTATATGCCTGATGCTCTGAATGCTGCGGTAAACATCATGGAATCCGACCCCTCGAAACTCGTTCATCGTAATTCTTTCAACATTGCAGCGATGAGTTTTGATCCTGAAATGATTTATTCGGCTATAAAAAAGCATTACCCCGATTTTGTCATGGAATACGACATCGATCCTCTGAAACAGGCAATTGCCGATTCCTGGCCCAATTCTATAGACGATACCTGCGCCCGCGAAGAATGGGGCTGGAAACCCGAATACGATTTGGAAAAAATGACTGCCAATATGATTACGGTACTGAAAGAAAGGAAAAACATTTAAAGACGGCATGATGCTGACATTGATAAAGAGCAAGGTACAATTTTCAAATATGGTGTCCGTTGTGCGCAGCAATTTGATGAATTATGTGAATATCTATAGTTTTTTGGAGAATCCGGAGGGCTGTTTGCAGGCAATAATGAGAGAAAACGCGCAAAAATATCAAAATGAGCTTTCGCTTTTCTACGAAAATAGGGGGCTTACTTTTGAAAATCACTAAAAAA
>JAITOO010000080.1 GCA_031289875.1 Flavobacteriaceae bacterium | reverse complement strand
GACCTGCAACTCAACTAACGATGTGGATAACTTTGAGCGCGTGGATATCAAAAATCCGGAGTTGGGAATTTACACGATTACGGTGAGCAATAAGGGATCTCTTAAAAGATGGACAACAGGCGGATATACCTCAGGAACACAGGATTACACGTTGATTGCCTCAGGAAATATAGAATATGAACTACCTTCTGTCACTCAGGAAAGCGTAAAAATCTATCCGATACCCGCCAAAAATACGCTGAATGTATCTGTTGGCAAATCAACAGATTATTCTATTTTTTCAATAACGGGAGGCTTGATGAAAGCAGGACGGTTGCAGGACGGCATCAACATTTTGGACGTATCAGGCTTGAAGAAAGGAATTTACATATTGAAATTATCAAAAAAAGAAACATACAAGGTTGTGATTGAGTAGTAGATAAGTGTAATCTTAATTGTAACCTAAACTAACTATGTGATTGTGATTTCAATTATCAAGATTAATTTTGAAAAATAAAAAATAATTTAATACCTTTGCAACCTAAAAAATTAAAGAGCATAAATGCCAACTATTCAACAATTAGTAAGAAAAGGAAGAGCCAAGCTTACCAAGAAGAGTAAATCGATAGCTTTGGATTCTTGTCCACAACGTCGCGGCGTGTGTACCCGTGTGTACACCACTACGCCTAAGAAACCGAACTCGGCACTGAGAAAAGTTGCCCGTGTTCGATTGACCAATGGCAAAGAGGTGAACGCATACATACCGGGCGAAGGACATAATCTCCAAGAGCACTCGATAGTATTGGTAAGAGGCGGAAGGGTAAAAGATTTACCGGGAGTTCGTTATCACATCGTTAGAGGCGCTTTGGATACCGCAGGCGTTCAAGGACGCTTGCAACGAAGAAGCAAATACGGCGCAAAACGCCCAAAAGCAGCAAAAAAATAAGTATTAACGAAATTTACAGGTAAATCATGAGAAAAACAAAAGCAAAAAAACGCATACTCCTGCCGGATCCAAAGTTTAACGACCAGTTAGTAACTCGTTTCGTTAATAATATTATGAAAGACGGCAAAAAGAGTTTAGCCTTTAAGATTTTCTATGACGCTTTGAACATCGTAGAAACCAAAAAAGGAGACACAGAAAAAACATCTTTGGACCTTTGGAAAGACGCTTTATCCAACGTGATGCCGCATGTAGAGGTGCGCAGCCGCAGAGTTGGAGGGGCTAATTTTCAAATTCCCATGCCGATTCGTCCCGACAGAAAAATTTCTATGGCCATGAAATGGTTGATTAAATACGCCTCAGACAGAAATGAAAAATCTATGGCGCAAAGATTAGCCTCAGAAATCATCGCCGCAGCAAAAGAAGAAGGAGCTGCCGTAAAAAAGAAAACAGATACGCACCGTATGGCAGAAGCAAACAAAGCCTTTTCACACTTTAAATTCTAATTAAGAAATTATGTCAAGAAATTTAAACTATACTCGTAACATCGGAATCGCTGCGCACATCGACGCAGGGAAAACCACTACGACGGAAAGAATTTTGTTCTACACGGGCGTAAACCACAAAATAGGCGAAGTTCACGATGGAGCTTCCACTATGGACTGGATGGTGCAGGAAGCCGAAAGAGGCATCACAATCACTTCTGCTGCAACCACTTGCAACTGGAATTTTCCACTATCAGACGAAGCTAAAAAAATCTCGGAAACACAATCCTACCATTTAAATATCATCGACACTCCCGGACACGTGGATTTTACCGTTGAAGTAAACCGCTCCCTGAGAGTCTTGGACGGACTGGTGTTCCTGTTTAGCGCAGTAGATGGCGTAGAACCTCAGTCAGAAACCAACTGGCGGCTGGCAGACAACTACAAAGTTCCCCGCATGGGGTTTGTCAATAAAATGGACAGACAAGGCGCAGATTTCTTAATGGTCTGCCGTCAAGTGAAAGATATGTTAGGATCAAAAGCCGTCCCAATCGTACTTCCGATAGGCTCGGAAGAAGATTTCAAAGGCGTGGTGGACTTGGTTAAAAATCGAGCTATTATTTGGCATGAAGAAAATTACGGTTCGACTTTTGACATCGTTCCGATTCCTGCCGAAATGGACGCCGAAGTGCAGGAATACCGCCAAAACCTCATCGAAGCCGTTGCCGAATACGACGAAGGCTTGATGGAGAAATTCTTTGAAGACCCTGATTCCATCACCGAAGAAGAAGTACACGAAGCATTGAGAAAAGCAACTATCGACATCAGTATTATTCCGATGATTTGCGGCTCTTCATTCAAAAATAAAGGAGTGCAGTTCATGCTCGATGCTGTTTGCCGCTATCTTCCCTCTCCATTAGACAAAGAAGCTATCGAAGGAATAGACCCAAGAACTGACGAACCTGCCATAAGAAAACCTGACGCAAAAGAACCTTTTGCAGCGCTGGCTTTCAAAATTGCTACCGACCCTTACGTAGGTCGTCTTGCTTTCTTCCGCACTTATTCAGGACACTTGAACGCAGGTTCTTACGTGCTGAACACCCGTTCGGGAGACAAAGAAAGAATTTCGAGAATCTACCAAATGCACGCCAACAAACAGAACCCAATTGAGTATATCGAAGCAGGAGACATCGGCGCAGCAGTAGGTTTCAAGGATATTAAGACAGGAGATACGCTCTGCGACGAAAAATCTCCGATTATTTTGGAAAGCATGGTTTTCCCTGATCCCGTTATAGGTATTGCCGTTGAGCCCAAAACCAAAGCCGACGTTGATAAACTCGGCATGGCGCTGGCAAAATTAGCGGAAGAAGACCCAACATTCCAAGTAAAAACGGATGAGGCTTCCGGACAGACCATAATCTCAGGTATGGGAGAACTTCACTTGGACATCATCGTGGACAGATTGAGACGCGAGTTCAAAGTGGAAGTAAATCAAGGTCAGCCGCAGGTGGAATACAAAGAAGCCTTGTTTGGAAAAGCTGAACACAGAGAAGTTTACAAAAAACAAACCGGCGGTCGCGGTAAATTTGCCGACATCATCTTTACCATTGGAACAGCCGAAGAAGGGAAGACAGGTTTGGAGTTTGTTAATGGAGTCAAAGGAGGCAACATTCCAAAAGAGTTTATTCCTTCGGTAGAAAAAGGTTTCAAAGCCGCTATGAAGAACGGACCGTTAGCAGGCTATGAAATTGACGCACTGAAAGTTACTTTGCTGGACGGTTCTTACCACCCTGTGGATTCCGACCAGTTGTCATTCGAGTTGGCTGCAAAATTAGGATTCAAAGAGGCTGCAAAGAAAGCAAAACCTGCCATCATGGAGCCGATTATGAAACTGGAAGTGGTAACTCCCGAAGAATATATGGGAGACATCGTGGGCGACTTGAACCGCCGCCGAGGCACCGTACACGGCATGGACGACAGAAACAACGCAAAAGTTATCAAAGCGTTTGTTCCGCTGTCAGAAATGTTTGGATATGTAACTTCATTGAGAACTTTGTCCTCGGGACGCGCAACTTCCACTATGGAATTTGAACGTTATGAGCAAGCTCCTCAAAATATCGCAGAAGACGTAATAGCAAAAGCAAAAGGTGCAACTGTTTAATTTAATAAAGAAATCATGAGTCAAAAAATCAGAATAAAACTAAAATCTTACGATTACAACTTGGTAGATAAATCTGCCGAAAAAATCGTGAAAACTGTAAAATCAACAGGCGCTGTGGTGAATGGTCCTATTCCGTTGCCAACGCACAAAAGAATTTTTACGGTACTGCGCTCGCCGCATGTGAACAAAAAATCACGGGAACAGTTTCAATTAAACTCCCACAAACGTTTGATGGATATTTACAGTTCGTCATCCAAAACCGTGGACGCTTTGATGAAATTGGAACTTCCAAGCGGTGTGGAAGTGGAAATTAAAGTGTAAAATAGATTTTCATATTGTTATAGGGGACAGGCAGGAATCTTTTATTTCCCGCCTGTTTTACTGTATTTTTGATTTTCAATCCAAATAATATTCCGAAATGTCCCTCTATAATCGGCAAATTGATTAGTTGTTCAGCAAAGACAACAAAATCAAGGCGATAACCCGTAACACGCAGCCGATTGACGGAAATTTAGCAAAAGCATAAAAAAAGTGTTAGCCCAAAAAAGTTGAATTATTAAAAAATAGTTGTACGTTTGGGGGGACTAATAATTTTTAAATTGATGAAAAAGATCCTATTTTCTTTAGTAGCATTTTCCCTTGCGGGAATAGCTGCGGCGCAGACACAAACTCCGGCAATTGAGTGGCAAAAATGTTTGGGAGGAAGCAGTAACGATATTGCGTATTCCATACAACAAACTTCCGACGGAGGCTACATTGTTGCAGGCTCTACACGCTCCATTGATGGAGATGTTTCAGGAAATCATGATGATGGATCCGGCTATGATGACTTTTGGGTAGTCAAATTAGCTCCCGACAATCTGGGTACGGAGGAGCTTTCCGTTAATGCAAAAATCGGTGTGTATCCCAATCCTGTAAAAGACGTTTTGCATTTCACCTCCAAAGAGCCGGTGCTAAAAGCAGAAATCTTTGACCTGAACGGCAGACTGATAAAAACCGCAGAAGTTTTCAACAATCAACTCTCTGTTTCTTCTTTGAGCAAAGGCATATATTTTCTCAACCTGCAAACAGCCAAAGAAAAACTAAAAAC